>JAUIMD010000345.1 GCA_030433225.1 Bacteroidia bacterium | reverse complement strand
ATGCTGGAGCCCCGCCGTTTAGCTGCCCGTACCATTGCCACCCGAATGGCCGATTTATGGGGAGATAAGGTGGGGGAAACCATCGGCTACCGCGTTCGGTTCGACCATAAAGTGTCCGCCAAAACACGCATCGAGGTATTAACAGAAGGAATTCTTACCCGCATGTTGCAAAGCGACAATGCGCTGGAAGGGGTGGGTCTGGTCATATTTGATGAGTTTCATGAGCGCAGCCTGTTTGCCGATGTGGCTCTGGCTTTGTGTCGTGAAGCCCAACAGGTGCTACGGCCCGACTTGCGCATCGTACTCATGTCGGCTAGCTTGGATATGCCGCAGCTTACCCAATTATTAAAAGCTCCGGCCGTAAAAAGTGAAGGTCGGCAATACCCCGTCGATATCCATTACGTAGGTGGAAGGGACCGCATGATGCTTCCCGAAGTTACTGCACAAACAGTGAAAACTGCTGCAACTAAACACCAGGGCGACGTGCTGGTTTTTTTGCCCGGCGAAGCAGAAATAAAAAAATGCGAAGCCCTGTTGAAACCCCTTTTACGAGACTTTCTGATATACCCTTTGTACGGCCAACTCCCACCCGCCAAACAAATGGCCGCCTTAATGCCGGACAGAAACGGGAAACGAAAAATTGTGCTGGCCACCTCCATTGCCGAAACCAGTTTAACCATACAGGGCGTACATATCGTGGTGGATTGCGGATTGGGACGCACCCAAAAATTTGACCCAAAAACCGGACTTTCAAGGCTGGAAACCGTAGAAATCTCCAAAGACGCTGCCGATCAACGGGCCGGACGTGCCGGGCGTTTGGCACCCGGTGTTTGTTACCGCATGTGGACCAAAGCCGACCACAGCCGTATGCAGGAAAACCGCGTACCGGAAATTGAAGAAGCTGACCTGGCCTCTTTAGTATTGGAAATGGCCATGTGGGGCATCGAAGATATTCAAACGCTTACCTGGCTCACTCCTCCCCCCACCGGCACCCTTTCGCAGGCCAACGATGTGCTCCATCAACTGGATGCACTGGAGAACAACAAAATCACCGCCCACGGAAAAAAGATTCATTCGCTGGCCTGTCATCCCCGCCTGGCGCACATGCTGCTTATGGCGCAGGAAGAAGGCGCACTGGCATTGGCCACCGATGTGGCTGCTTTACTCGAAGAGCGCGATCCACTGCCCAAAGAAACCGGCATTGACTTGAACCTCAGGATCGAAGCCCTACGTAAATTACGCAGGGAACAGCGACTTTCAAAAAAATTCAAACACATTGAAAAGATTGCTGCCCAGTACCGCAACATCTTTAAAATAGAGGCAGACAATGGTACATTCGACTCACTGGAAACCGGGGTACTGGTGGCGTACGCCTACCCCGAACGTATTGCCTGTGCCCGTCCCGGGAACAACGCACAATTTCAACTGGCGAATGGCAATCTGGCCATGGCCGGACATAAAGACTCGCTTGCTTACGAAACCTGGCTGGCGGTAGCACACCTAAATGCGCGCGAAGGAACCGGTAAGATTTTCCTGGCCTCCCCCCTTGACCCCAGAGATTTGGCCCCATTGGTGAAAGAGAAAGAAATCATTACCTGGGATACTCGCAAAGGAGGGGTTATTGCCAGTAAAGATCTACGCATTGGGAGCATTGTACTCCAATCCAACCCCTTACCAAACCCGGATGATGACAGGATTGTACAGTCCATTTGTGAGGTACTAAAAAAAGAAGGTCTTAGCCTGTTGAATTTTACGCCGGAAACCGAACAACTGCAAAACCGTGTGTTAAGCCTAAAAAAGTGGAATGCGGACGAAAACTGGCCCGATTTATCCACCCAAACCCTATTGCAAACCACCAACGATTGGCTTGCACCCTACCTAAATAGCGTTAAAAAGCCGGAAGATTTGAAACGGATTCAACTGGCGGAAGTGCTAAAAAATTCACTTCCATGGGAAAAGCAACAGGAGCTGGAAAAATTAGCCCCTCAAAAAATAAGCGTTCCTAGTGGCTCAAAAATAGCGCTTAACTATACTGCGAATGGCGCAGCACCCGTGCTGGCCGTGCGTTTGCAGGAAGTGTTTGGATTGAGTGAAACGCCAACGATAAACCATGGAAAAACGCCGGTAATCATGCATCTGCTTTCGCCCGGTTTCAAACCTGTACAAATTACCTCCGACCTGGCCAGTTTCTGGAACTCCACCTATTTTGAAGTAAAAAAAGAACTCCGCATAAAATACGCCAAACACGTGTGGCCCGACGATCCCTGGAAAGAACAACCGATTCGTGGGGTGAAACGGAAATCCTAGAGTGTTTCTTTATTGATTTTGAACTTACTGGAAATACCTTGAATCTTCTTGTCTGCTCCAAAGATAAATACAACCGAAAAGTGTATTGTTAACAAATATTAAACGCTATATTTGATACGTCTTTTCAGCAATGAAAGACTGAAGTTCGATCCGTTAAGTAAGTTGTTATGAAAAAAAACATACTATTTCTATTATTGATTTTTCCGACCATTTTATCTGCTCAAACAGGGCCAGATTTCAACCTAACGCCGATTACGTCATTAAGAAGTTTACACCAAGGAGATACGCTTTGGTTCAATGGAACCTATGATACTTATTTCGTTTCAAATGAAAAGAATTATACCATTGCTCAAGTGGAGTTATTTGTAAAAGGTGACTATGGCTATAAAAGAACCAAGACTGTCTTTGACCATAATGAGGGGATTGGTTTACCTATTGGCGAATTTCAAAATTTTATAACCATACCTTATGATTTTCCATTATTTGATGGACAAACAGGAGTGACCTACACATACCAAAGTGGAGAATTAAATTTCAATTACGATTATCAATACAATATTAGCGTTTATAGCAGACCTTGTATTTCGTATTACAAAGGAGACACAAGTATATTCATTGTTCAATCTACCGACTCATTGGCTGACAAGGTGTATCTCGCGTCAGAAGATAGGTTCAAAACAACCAAAGGGTGTGACAGTATTATCCAATACTTTTCGCATTTTATTTTTACCAATAACAAACCAGTGAAAACTGTTGAGCTTTTCGATACAATTAACGTAACAAAAGAAGAATGGATTCAAATTCCTGTTCTTCGATACGATACTGCTTATTTTACCCATTACGATTCCATTATCGTAAATACCGCGGACAGTATAGTAATTGCAGATGAATTGGAAATAATTCTGGACTATTTTGAATTAGGTGCAAATAAAGAGAGGATAGTAGCATTATGGAGAGGTCCTGATGAGTACCTGAATATTGATACGGATTTAGATCGGAACAGCAATTCCAACCATTTCGCTAATTATACTATTGAAATTGTTTCGGATCTGGGTAGAACACTTTTCAGCAGAAATATTTATAAAAACGGAACTTTCTTCCAGGTGAAACTTTCAGAATTTGATCATTCCGGAAACTATAATATCTATATTAAAAACGGGAATTCCGTGGTTCAGAAGCGTGTGATAATTGTTCGTAGATAACCTTATTTCCCCCTTTAAAATCAAACCTCATGAAATATATATTAACCATCATATT
>JAUIMD010000344.1 GCA_030433225.1 Bacteroidia bacterium | reverse complement strand
TACATGGGTGAGACCGACATTGAACGCCAGGCTCCCAACGTGGCCCGTATGAAAATGCTGGGTGCCGAAGTAAGAGCAGCGCTATGTGGAAACCGTACCCTGAAAGATGCTACCAATGAAGCCATGCGCGATTGGATCAACAACCCGCTGGACACGTACTACCTCATTGGTTCGGTAGTGGGGCCGCACCCTTACCCCGAAATGGTGGCACTTTTTCAATCGGTAATTTCCGACGAAATTAAAAAACAACTGAAGGAAGAAACTGGTCGCGAATTGCCCGATTACGTGGTAGCCTGCGTAGGTGGAGGAAGCAACGCCGCCGGGGCCTTCTACCACTTTTTAAACGATGAGTCCACCCGGCTCATAGCTGTAGAAGCAGCAGGTTTGGGAGTGGATACGGGTGAAACAGCCGCGACAATCACCGTTGGGGAACCCGGCATTTTGCACGGCACCAAATCCATGCTAATGATGGATGACGATGGGCAGGTTATTGAGCCCTACTCTATTTCAGCAGGGCTGGATTACCCCGGCATTGGCCCCATGCATGCGAACCTGGCCGCAACAGGGCGAGCCAGTGTTTTGGCTGCCACCGACCAGGATGCTTTGGATGCTGCTTTTTTACTTACCGAAAAGGAAGGCATCATTCCGGCCATAGAATCTGCCCATGCGCTGGCCGCTCTTGAAAAAATGAAATTCGAAAAAGACGATATCGTTGTAGTCAACATTTCAGGACGAGGCGACAAAGACATGGATGCCTACATGAAGGAACTGCAAAAACGCACTTCTTCAAATAATTCAAGCAACTAATTAACGGGATTTCCTCATGAGCACAAACAGAATCACCCAACTTTTCGAAAGAAAAAAAGACGCCATATTATCGATATTTTTCACCGCCGGTCATCCCAGCCTGGAAGATACCGTACCCATAATCCAAACCCTGGAAGCATCGGGAGCCGACCTGATTGAGGTAGGCATGCCCTTCTCCGACCCCATTGCCGATGGCCCTACCATTCAGCGTACCAGCGAAATTTCCCTGAAAAACGGCATGAGCCTCAACGTGCTGTTTGAGCAACTGAAAGACATCCGAAAAACCACAAAATTGCCCCTAATATTAATGGGGTACATGACCCCGGTTTTTAAGTTTGGGATGGAAAAATTCCTGAGCAAATGCAAGGAAGTGGGCATCGATGGTTTGATATTGCCGGAATTACCGCTGGAAGTATACGAGAATGAATTTGCGTCACTTTTCGAAAAATACGGCTTGCTTAACGTTTTTCTCATTACCCCGCAAACACCTGAGACGCGTGTGCGAAAAATTGACCAGGCCAGCCACGGATTCATTTACATGGTATCGTCTGCATCTACAACCGGTGCCAAAGCCTCCATCGCTACCGAGCAGGAAGCTTATTTCAAGCGCATTCAGGATATGCAGCTGAACAACCCCTGTTTAATCGGGTTTGGAATTTCCAACAAATCCACCTTTCAAAATGCCTGCAAATATGCATCAGGAGCCATTATTGGGAGTGCTTTTGTAAAGGCGCTGGAAGAAGACAAGGACGTGGTGGCTGCGACCCGCAAGTTTATGGAAACCTTGCGCTAAGCACGTTAAAGCCCGGCGCTTGTTGAACTTCATATTCCCTGATATTGTTGTTGCAATGATGTTTCGGAAAATGAAATCAACCCAAAATTTGCACCCAAACAAGGCCTTTAAATTTGGTAGGGGTAAGTGGTGGCTGCTGTTGCTCTTTCTGTGGCTAGGCGCCGCGAACGCCATGGCTCAACTAAGTGTTTCAGGGTGGATGGATGCCGGCGACTCACAAATCGATAAAAACGGGTTTGTTTCACTGGCGGGAATAGCAAGCTACCAAAACGGGCTATACTCGGCCAACCTGGGGTATTCCTCTTATTTTACTGAGTGGCGGGAAAGGTCGACCAATGGTTATAAAATAGCTGTTGGCAGGGAAAACACTCTGGGGAAGGTGAACTTTCAAAGTTCACTTTTTTATCTGCGCAAGCCGGTTTCCAATCAAATGTACGAATGGGATTTGGGCCTGATGCTTTCCAAAAACTGGTCGCATTTACAGCTGAACCTGGGAGGGCACTACCGTGAAATTCGGTTGAAAAATTCCGCCAGAAAAGAATTTCCCGACACAAAAATTGTCGAAAATTTCAACCTGCTGTATCGCCTTTCATTTGTACATGAGCTGGGCACACAAAAATGGCATTTCGGGGCTACCCTAACAAATTACGATCATTTTCTGCTCTTGCAGGAAACCAACCCCATGGCTCATCTCTCTTCGCAATTTGAGGTTATGCAAAACCTGCATATCTTCTCCGAATTTTGGTACAGAAGTGCCGGTTTCAACAACATACAGGTACATTATTATGGATATTTTTTTAGACTTGGAGCCTCATGGACTATCAACGGGTAAGCATTCACATATTCGCTTTGCTGCTTTGGTTTTTGGCAACTTCCTGCCTGGAGGATGTTGATTTTTCAGGCTTTGTGACCAACGACACCCCGGTAAACGAACGCTTTGAACAATCGCAGCAATGGAACAGGCAAAATCCTCAACGTACACGCGGTACTTCAGAGGATAGTTACCAGTTGTTTGTGGCTGCCGATGTACACATAGGTGGAACCAGAAATTTCAATCAATTTATACATGCAGGTGTACAAAGCAATGTTCAGGCTTTTATATTGGCAGGTGACGTGGTTACCGGGCACAAGCACGATTACGATACCCTGAAAAATCACCTGCAAAAAATCCCTTCGATACCCGTTTTTATGGTAACAGGAAACCACGACCTCTACTTTAAAGGTTGGGACTACTTTTACAGCTATTTTGGCTCCAGCACCTACACCGTAACCATGGAGACACCTGGTGGAAACGACTTGCTTATTTTTCTCGACACCGGAAGTGGAACGGTCGGCCGGGATCAGCTCGCATGGCTACAAAAAACGCTTACAACCCGAAACAACTACCGACACTGCATAGTGGTAACGCACAATAATTTTTTCAGGGCGAGGCATACCACCAGTACAAACCTGCAACTTGACGAGCTACATTTACTCCTTGACTGGTTTTACGATTTTAAGGTGGATATGGTGATTATGGGGCACGACCACCGGCACAGCATCGAACAATTTGGACCTACCACCTACATTACCATGGATGCACTTTTGGATGGGTTTAAGCATGCCAGCTACCTTTCCTTACAAGTAACTGCCGATGGGATAAGCTACACGTTTAATCAGCTTTAGCCACAAAAAAAGCCCGACTAAAAAGCCGGGCTCTCACTTAAAAGATATTCCAATTTATACTTTTTCAATAAAATCGGTTACGTTTTTCTCAATACGTTTCAACACGTCATCAGCTTCCGCTTTTACAAACTTTTCACCCACGATGTGCTCGTATAATTCAATGTAACGATCAGACACTTGGCTGATAAAGTCTTCCGACATATCAGGAACGGCTTGTCCGTCTTTACCCTGGAAACCGTTTTCCATTAACCACTCACGCACAAACTCTTTTGAAAGCTGACGTTGCGCTTTTCCGGCATCCAAC
>JAUIMD010000343.1 GCA_030433225.1 Bacteroidia bacterium | reverse complement strand
GCGCATTATTGTATGCACCGGTATTTTTTGCATCCAACGCACTTTGAAAAGCCTTTTGCGTTTTTGGATTAACCACGGAAGGTTGACTATATACCAGAACCGGAAAAAGTACCGAAAGAATTAATACAATATAGGGTAGCCACGTTCTCATGTTGTTTGTCGCCAAATTTTCCGTTAAAAATAAGCTTATTTTCCAATCCAGTCAGGGTTTCGCTATAGTCAGGGCTTCGCTTAAAGCGAAGCCCTGACTATAGCCCGCTGGCTAAAACATCTGCGAGGTGCAGCGTTTTTATCGGTTTATTGTTTTTGGAAATATACCCGTTTATATTCATCAAACATGAGGCTTCGGTGGAAATGATGTATTCTGCACCGGTTTCCAGCGCCCATTCTACTTTTTGTTCTACCATGGCAGTAGATATGGAGGGAAATTTCATAGAGAAAGTCCCGCCAAAACCGCAACAGGTATCGGTATTTTCCATTTCCACAAGCGTTAAACCGTTTACGTTTTGCAGCAAGGTACGGGCTTCGGTGGTTAAACCGTATTCACGCAACCCGTGGCACGCATCATGAAAGGTGACGGTATGCGGAAATGCGGCTCCAAAATCAGTGTATTGCAGGGTATTCACCAAAAAATCGCTTAGCTCAACGAGCCGGGAAGAGATGTGCTCCAACCTTTGCATTACATCTAAATCATTTTTAAGCAGCCGTTTGTAGTGGTTTTTAATGTAGGCCGTGCACGACGCTGAAGGGGAAACGATGGTTTTATCGCTTGGAAAATCCGTTAGAAATTTTTTGGCTAGTTCGCGGGCTTCTTCCCAATGGCCGGCATTGTACATGGGCTGTTCACAACAGGTTTGCTCAGGATTGTAGTGAACTTTACAGCCTGCTTTTTCCAACACTTTTAGGGTGTTAAAACCAGTTTCAGGATAAAACTGGTCGATAAAGCAGGGGATGAAAAGTTCCACATTCATACGTTACCGGTTTTAATCGCGCAACAGGGTATTTCCTTTGCGATGTTTGGGAAAGTAGGGGCAGTGCCGACATCCATTGCCGCAGCAGTATCCTCGCTCGCTGTGGTATTTTTCTGTAAACACGCGGTATCCGTTTGGGTCGTTGTAAAAATCTACCCCTTCCACCAGTTTCGGACCACTAAAGTACATGTCATCATCGGGCGTGTACCAGCTCATTTTACAGGGTTTCTATGGTAAAACCGGCCTTTTTCAGATCGTCCCAATAGCGTGGGTACGACTTGGAAACTACGCCAGGCTCGTCAATTACAATACCCGGAAAACAAATTGCAGCCGGTGCAAAGGCCATGGCCATGCGGTGATCGTCGTAGGTATCAATGATGGGGTTTGTTTCCGGCGTACAGGTTTCTCCGTTCCATTCCATCACGCCATCATCGGGGGCAGTAATTACAAAGCCCAGTTTCTTTAACTCGTTGATTAAGGCACTAATGCGGTCGGTTTCTTTAATGCGTAAACTTTGTAAACCCGTAAAGCGGAACGGAATGCCATTTAATGCACAGGCCACCACAACCGTTTGTGCTAAATCGGGCTGATTGATAAAATTGTATTCAAACGTAGGGTTGCCCGTTTTTTCAGAAGTCATGCGGATACCGCCATTAAATTGAGAATGTACGCCCAACGATTCGAAGATATCCTTCACGGCACAATCGCCCTGCAAACTGTCTTCAAATAAATCGGGCAGGTGTAAGGTGGTTTTGCCGGGAAGTAGCGCGGCAATTTCGTACCAATACGATGCCGCCGACCAATCAGATTCCACAAAAAATTCCTGCGGAGTATATCCATCTCCGGTAACACTTATCGTATCTCCTTCCCAATTTACTTTGGCCCCAAAATACTTCATTAAACTCAGGGTCATTTCAATGTAGGGGCGCGATATCACTTTGTTTTTCAGTCGTATAGAAATGCCATTTTCCATGCATGGGCCAATCATTAACAAGGCTGAAATGTACTGGCTGCTCACATTTCCTTCCAGTTCTATGGTTTTCCCTTTTAAGGAACTGCCGTATATTTTTAAGGGAGGATAACCCTCTTTTTCCAGGTATTCAATTTTGGCACCCAGCTCGTGCAGGGCATCCACCAATAGTTTAATGGGGCGGTTTTTCATGCGCTCACTTCCTGTAATTTCCCACTCGCCAATTATTTTGGATAAAAAGGCGGTTAAAAAGCGCATGGCAGTACCGGCCGGGCCAATATCAAATTTGGTTCCGTTTGAGGATAAGGCTTTCAGCATCACCTGGGTATCGTCGCTTTCGCTTAGGTTTTTTACATCGTGGGCGCTGTACGCCAAGGCATTGATAATGAGCACCCGGTTACTGATACTTTTACTTGCCGGCAATTGTATGCTGGCATTTACCGTTTCGGGTGGAAATATTTTGTATTGCATGGAATGGTATGAATGTTCAGGATTTAGTGATTAATGGAGGTGCTGAGCACACTGTTGCGGTAGAAATCCATGGCCGCAAAAATCTCTTCTTTGGTGCAATGAGTATTGATTTGTACATCGCCAATATTGCCCAAAAGCGTGAAATTGATGCGGTTGCCCTCGTTCTTTTTATCTTGTGTCATCAAATCGTACAGGTGTTCATAATCGGCATCGCCAAATGCGTAGGCAGGATACATGGCATTGATAAAGGTAACCGCTTGCTCCAGTATTTGCTGCGGGAAGCCGCACTTTTTATGCGAAAGGTACAATTCCGCCACCATGCCCACTGCCACCGCCATACCGTGCAAAATGGGGGCTTCTTTTTCGTGCGATACACTCTCGATGGCATGGCCAATGGTATGTCCGAAATTCAGGGCTTTGCGCATACCTTTTTCATTGGGGTCGATGGCCACTACGCGCTCCTTGATGGCTACGCTTTTCCAAAACAGGTTTTTCAGTGTTTCGCGATCGCCGTCGTGAATATCAAAAGCCGTCACTTCTTTCCAGTCTTTTTCGGAGGAAATCAGGGCGTGCTTAACCATTTCGGCATATCCACTTATCCTATTTTCTTCATCTAAGGTGGATAAAAACTGTGGATCGATAAACACGTGCTGGGGCTGACGAATTACTCCAATCTGGTTTTTTAATCCGTCAAAATTAATGCCGGTTTTTCCACCAACAGCCGCATCTACAATAGAAAGCAGGGTGGTTGGTATGTTGTAAAAATCCAGTCCGCGTTTGTAGGTACAGGCGGCAAATCCACCAATATCCGAAATTACGCCTCCCCCAAGGTTAATGAGCAACGAATGACGCGTGGCTTTGTGCCGGCCCAAAAACGACCAGATTTTTGCCAGCGATTCCAGATTTTTAAAATCGTCTCCAGCCGGAATGGTTACATAGTGAGCCTCCTTTAATTGAGGGATAGATTGCAGAATGGGCGCACAAAGTTTTGCCGTATTTTCATCGGTGAGTACAAATATTTGTTTGGAATCGCGTCCTTCAATATAGGGCAATATATCGGTACTGATGTCGGAACAAAGCAACACTCCCGATTGATGTAACTCTTCAGTCATTTCACGTAATTTTTGGGCTACAAAAGTAGCTATATATATTTAATTTGCT
>JAUIMD010000342.1 GCA_030433225.1 Bacteroidia bacterium | reverse complement strand
GCATTGTTCACCGGGTCCTTCAAAATAAGGTTAATGGTTCCGGCAATGGCATTGCTCCCGTACAGGGCCGAACCACCCCCGCGAATAATTTCCACCCGTTCAATCATATTGGATGGAATGAGTTCCAGCCCATACACCCCGGCCAATCCGCTAAAAATGGGGCGACTGTTGATTAAAATTTGTGAATACGGGCCCTCCATTCCATTCATGCGCACCTGACTAAACCCACAGTTTCCGCAGTTGTTTTCGGTACGCAGCCCCGGACTGTAGTTTAAGCCTTCCTTTAAATCGCACGATTGGGTTACGTTAAACGTTTTAGCATTCAGCGTATTAATTATAACGGTGGATTCGATGCGTTTTTCTTCATTTCTGTTTCCGGTAATTACCACTTCATCCAGCCCCAGCAAATCCTCTTCCAGGGATATGTGCAGTTCCAGGTTTTTACGTGGCACAGCCTCAATGTCGGTTTCGTGCGATTTATATCCCAAAGCGCTAAATATAACGGTATGGTCGCCAATTGGCAGGTTCTTCAACTGAAAATGGCCACTTTCATCAGACACCGTGCCAATGGTGGTGCCCTTAATAAGCACATGCACAAAGGGTAAATGAACTCCGTTACTTAACACATGGCCGGAAATATCAGCTTTGGTTTTGGTTTCTTTTGCGGCGTCTTCGGCCAAAAGTGTGGCACTTACAAAGACGAACAACGCAAGCAATAATGTGTGTTTCATGTTTATTGAAAAGACATTAAATGACACGCGAACGTACCTGGGTAATTATTAAAATGGGGGGTGGAATTATTTTCGAAAAGCAGGGCCAGCTGTTAGTAGGATTGTATTGGTGGTGCGCGCAAAGCATTTTCGGGGCCTATACAAATAAATTTTACGCTTACGCCACCGGTTGTCAATCCGCGGTTGGGGTTGGGCTTCAACAAAGAAACCGCGGTGGCAGGCCATCCTTTTTTCGAATGGTCATCCCAATCAAAGGCTGCCATAACAGCTGACGAATGCGACGTTAACAAGTCGGCACCGGCTATTTCATCGGCCTGGCTTACTTGACCACAACATACATTTATTCCATAAGTTGAGCCTAGTGGCACACCATACACCTTTGCCGGCAATAACAAAGCCGCCAGTATAAATGCCCCTATGTATCCAGATTTTAGCATGTTGGAGATCGTTCAGCTTTACACCTCAAAGATACCCCTGGCAAAAACGTTAACCTATCCCCACAAATAAGGGTTTTCGAATAAAAATGAACAAAAATACCTTAAGTGACCTACCAAAGCGGTAAGCACTCACCCCTAATAGTATGGCTGGAATGATGTTTCAGAAGGGCTCAGGTATTGGATAAAAAAACGGTACATGTACTGCAGGGCATCGTGCGTTTGGGGAATGGAATGCCCGTGACCGTAATTCACCAGGCTATCCACCGGAATGTGTAATTCTTCCAGTTTTTGCTTAAAATGCCGGATTTGCCTTTCGTAATGCGGACTGTCGTTGGTATTGTAAAAAAACAGTACCGGGGCCGAAGCCTTGGTATGTACCAGGGATGCAGCGCCCATCGCAAACCACTTTTCGTAATTCTCTTCCAGTGGGCCCCACACCCAGGGGCAACGCTGTTCCAGGTTTTGGTCACCATCGTTCAATGCAGCATAAATGCGGGTGAAATCAAATTCGCCCGGCCCAAGTGCTGCCGCCTGCACTGCATCGTTGGTATTTTGGTGGAAACCTGCATCCTCCAGCAGAGGTACTTTTTTATCGCCAACTGCCATGGCCCCTGCCGTAGAGCCCCGCGAAAAGCCATATACGCCTATAGAACCGGACAATCCCAAATTAGCACCTTTTGCCCTAAGGCTGCGCACGGCGGACTTTACCTTTTGTGCCACATCAGGATTGGCCATAAAAGATTTATAGGCGTCTTTCGGCCCGTTCAGGGGTTTTCCTTCTCCCCATGGGCAATATTTTGGATGATCGGCAATGGCCCAGGCCATGCCATGAGCAGGGGCTCCCTCTAAAAAAGAATCGTTAAAACCGGCAAACGTATAGAGCAGAAACATCCTGAGATTTTGACTTTTTGCCCCCGGGTAAGAATTGCTGTACGAAAAAGAAAGAATGACAGGAATACGCTCTGCCGCATTGGCCGGATATACCACATCCATACGCAGGGAATCGCCTACCGTATACCAGGGGGCATAGTTGTACACCGTAGGATCGTCCACAAAATAGGAGATATCACGGGCTATGCGGTATCCTTCAAAAAGTACAAACGATTGGGTTTGGGAGCAATCCGTTAATCCACAAAAGGCATCGTCTGCCAGAGCATTGTTCAGGGCAATAATATCGTCGTTCAGGTACGGAGCAACCGCTTTTTCATGTTGGGCATAGTTCAGCTCCACCACACGATACCCCTGTTGCAAAAGCCAGGAAACATCGGCTTCAATGCTGTTCTGCCCCACTTTTTTACAGGACAGATGTTCCAGGTAAACAATGGTTGGGTAACGGCCGGAAGGATCTTTAAGGGGATGTGCCGGCTGGCGAACCGTATACGAAATGGCGCTTTGAGTGGCTGTACTCTTCCATTTTCCGGTTTTTCCATCAGGTGCAGAAACCGCCGATAGCATGGCACTCCAGGCCAGTAGCAGTATCAGTACATTCCCGAATTTTAATGTGCGCTTCTTCATCGTCTCCATCCTTACAACACCACCTTCAGGTAGCGGTTTAACCAAATCAGCAGCAATGCTAAACATGCCGAAAACAAGGTAGTAAAAATAAACAAGGGGCTTGCCGCAAGCTCCCACCATCGCTCCAGTTTATCCATGGCCCAAATGTGCACCAGGTAAATTCCCGATGAAAATAGCGCCATATTTTTGCCGGGCATGTGCCATCGCAGCTCTTGTTTTTGCACCCAAACAAACAAGGCGGGAGCAAGCAAAATAAGCGATAGCAAAAGGTCGGCTCCCTCATGCGTAAAATGCAACAGCATAAAGGATTCCGCCACCAACAGCACCAGTCCGGTTATAAGGACAAACAAGCTTTGTTTTTGGGTGATTTGCTCCATTTTTTTCGATTGACGCAAATAAACTCCCAGGGTAAAAAACGGCAGTCCTGCAAACAAAAAGTTACGGTACACATAAATGGTATTGACCCACACATTGGCCGAGGTGTTGCCAAATACCTGAAAATTTCCCAGATACTGCAGGGCAACCCCCATACAAAACAGCGCCATTCCAATGCTCAGTTGCATGGCCCCCGACCATTTTCGCATAGTGGCATAATAAACGGCTCCACTAAAAAGCAAGGCCACCACGTACCATAAATGGTTGCTTCCCACAAAAACAGTAAGTAAGGTGTATTTCAGGTTGGAAGGGTCCCACCAGAAGGCACGGTATACAAGCATCCACACAAGGTATAAAAGGGCAACCCGTTTTAGCCACCAGCCAATACCCCGGGTTTCAACGGTGGGATGAAAATAAAATCCGTTGATGATAAAAAAGGTAGGGACGGCAACTCTGAAAATTCCATTTCCCAGCAGGTACGCCAGTGTTTGGTTGTATTCGGTAAAAACGCCGGTATGTATGCC
>JAUIMD010000341.1 GCA_030433225.1 Bacteroidia bacterium | reverse complement strand
TTGTTCGGAAGCCATCAAACTCATGTCGAGCTATGGGGGAAGCATTGTTGAGGCAGAATGGGCCACGCACAAGCTCATGTCATTTTTATCCATCATTAAGATTAATGGCATTGACCGTTTAGGCATTCTAAGCGACATTTCCAACCTTATTTCGAATGAGCACGCGGTAAACATGCGCACCGTACATTTTGAAACGTACGACGGCATTTTTGAAGGCATCATTCACCTGTATGTTCCCAACACCGAAGAGCTGAATAACCTGATTCTAAAACTGCTGAAGATAAAAGGCATCAACTCGGTGCTTCGCATCGAAAACAAAGACACCAAGAATAAAAACAAAAAAGACTGACCCATCGGCCAGCCTTTCTTCCATATATTTCTATTCCTATATTTAATTAATAACGGCAAACCCGGTGTACGGTTGCAATACTTCCGGAATCTGGATTCCGTTTTCGGTCTGGTTATTTTCCAGAATAGCAGCCAATATGCGTGGCAAAGCCAATGCACTTCCATTCAGGGTGTGTACCAACTCAGGGCGCTTCATGTCTTTTCCTTTATAACGGCACTTTAAACGGTTGGCCTGGAAAGCCTCAAAATTCGAAACGGAACTTACTTCCAGCCAACGTTCCTGTGCAGCAGAATAGACCTCAAAGTCGAAGGTAAGTGCCGAGGTAAAGCTGATATCGCCACCACATAACTTCAAAATTCGGTAAGGCAATCCCAGTTTATTCACTAGGTTTTCCACATGCGCCACCATTTCCTCCAGCACCTGGTACGATTGTTCAGGTTTGGCAATCTGCACTATTTCCACCTTATCAAACTGGTGCAAGCGGTTCAGCCCACGCACATGCGCCCCCCACGAGCCCGCCTCGCGACGGAAACAAGGGGTGTACGCCATATTTTTTATAGGGAGCTCCTCTTCATTTACAATAACATCGCGGTAAATGTTGGTAACGGGAACCTCGGCGGTAGGAACCAGGTAAAGATTATCTGCCGTAACATGGTACATCTGCCCTTCTTTATCCGGCAACTGACCTGTGCCAAATCCTGAGTCTTCATTTACCACAACAGGGGGTAGCACCTCTAAAAAACCGGCCTTTTCCCCTTCATCCAAAAAAAAGTTGATCAGGGCCCGCTGTAAACGTGCACCTTTTCCCTTGTACACCGGAAAGCCGGCGCCGGTTATTTTGTTCCCCAGCTCAAAATCAATAATGTCGTATTGTTTTATCAGGTCCCAGTGCGGTTTTTTAGCATCGCTCAAAACAGGAATTTCTCCCGCTTCTTTTACCACCACATTGTCCTCTTCGCCTTTACCCGCCGGCACACTTTCGTGCGGGACATTGGGCAGGCTTACCAATTGCTCATTCAATTCCGCTTCCACCAAAGCCAGTTCTTCATCGGCATTTTTAATGGATTCTTTGAGGCTCACCGTTTTAGCTTTCGCCGCATTGGCTTCCTGCGCTTTCCCTTCTTTAAACAATTGCCCAATGGCTTTCGAGATGGAATTCATTTCGGCTTTGGCCTCTTCGGCTGTAGTCAAAATCGTTTTCCGTTTTTCGTTTAAGGCAAGAATTTTGTCCACTACAGGTCTGGCATCAAAACGTTTTACAGCCAGTCTTTCCACAATGCTATCCGTATTTTCGGCGATTTGTTTAAGCGTAAGCATTTCTTGATGTATTAGCGCCCCTGTTATTTTTTGGGGGAAGGTTGAATGATTGGTAAATAAAAAATCTCCTGCAATTTTACTGAAAAGTAAAAAAGAGGAGATTTAATTCTCTAAATATTTTTACTTATTCTGCAGTTGCTGCAACTACAGAAACATACGAGCGATCGTCTTTTTTTCTGCGGAATTCCACCACACCCGCTTCCAATGCGTATAGCGTATGATCTTTACCCATACCTACATTGTTACCCGGAAAATGACGGGTTCCTCTTTGACGTACAATAATGTTTCCGGCTTTTACAGCCTGCCCGCCGAAGATTTTCACACCCAGACGTTTACTTTCCGATTCGTGACCGTTTCTAGAACTACCGGCTCCTTTCTTATGTGCCATGATACTTTTTTTTAAACGTTATGCTACAATTTCTTCGATCTCGATTTGTGTGTATTTTTGGCGGTGACCATTTTTCACAACGTAACCTTTTCTACGTTTTTTCTTAAAAATAACCACTTTATCACCTTTTACATCACCTAATACTTTTGCGGTTACTTTGGCACCGTCAACAGCTGGCGCACCAACTTTAACATCACCATCGTTATCAACCAGCAAAACATTGTCAAACTCTACAGAAGCACCTTCTTCTGAAGCAATCAGGTTTACATACAATTTCTTGCCTTTTTCGGCTTTAAACTGCTGTCCACCAATTTCTACAATTGCGTACATTTACTTAATCATTAATTTTTATTTCCGGAGGGCGGAGGCATTTTCTGCTTCACTTGTTGAGCCCGACAGAATTTTATTGGGCTGCAAAAGTAATAAACATTTCACAAACAAAAAACCACTGCCTGCTTTTTTATCTTCCTGATTTCTTAATTTATACTGCCAATAAATGATAAGAAACATGTTTTTCGGGTGGTAATTTTTTTGATATTTGTTAGTTCAGTTTACACCATTGAAATCATATACGCATGGAAAAGATAAGTATCGAAACAAATGTGCAGATCCCGATGCCAATAGCAATTGTTGGTACCGAATTTATGGGACGCCCCAATTTTATGACGGTTGGATGGATTACCCGGGTAAATGCAAATCCACCCATGATTGGTTTTGCAATGCGCCCCAACCGAAGAACCGCAAAAACCATCATGCAAAACAAACAATTCTCCATTTGTTTCCCCGGTAAAAACCTGGTACGCGAAACGGATTATGTTGGCATGGTTTCGGCCGATGTAAAGGACAAATCGGATGTGTTTAAGGTGGAGTATGGCGACCTTACCAAAGCCCCTTTAATTAAGGAAGCCGGTTTGTGCCTGGAATGCAAACTGGTAGAACAAATGGACTTTCCGTCCAACACTTTTTTTGTAGGGGAAATTGTGGGTGCATGGTGCCAGAAAGACCTGATTACCAAAGGTGCCATCGATTTTGTAAAGATGCGCTCGTTCTTTTTAACTATGCCCGACAATAAATACTGGGGATTTGGTCGTAGTTACGGCGATGCATGGGAAGTAAAAACCCTGAAATAAGCAGTACATCACAAAGCAAGGCATAGGGTTCTATGCCTTTTTTAATCTTCCGAAATTCGGCGCATATGGTTGCGGTAAACGGTAAAGGCCCGGGCGCGTGAAATAAATCCTTTATACTTCCCCTGGTCTACCACCGCAATGTTAAAACGACCCGATCCGGAAAACTTGTCTACCAGCGTTTCCATGTCGTCGTCAAAACTAATGAAGTACTCCGGCATATACATAAGGTCTTTTACGTGAACGGAGTCGTACAATTCCTGCTTAAAAATAAGTTTTCGTACGTCGTCCATTTTCACCATGCCGCGCAACATTCCTTCGTCATCTACCACCGGAAATAAATTGCGATGTGCCACTGAAATGGCCTCGGTCAAATCGCGCAGGGTAGCATCGGGTCTTATTATTTTAAAGTCG
>JAUIMD010000340.1 GCA_030433225.1 Bacteroidia bacterium | reverse complement strand
CGAAACAGGAATGGTGTTTAGCACCGTTTCGAGCATGTGCAGGTTTTCTTTCATCTGCTGCTGCGACTTTTTCAACTCCGTAATGTCCTGCAACCAGCCTGATGTAGCCGAATAGGTATGAAAGGTGTAGTAATTTTGCAAACAACAATTGAGGTGCTTCACCTGATTTTGCGGGGTAAGTACCCGAAATTGAATTTCTGTTTCGGGAGCACGCTCACGAATGGAATTTTGTACAGCAGCGGTCACGTAAGCCCTGTCATCAGGGTGAATAAGCCCGATAAGCTGTTTCACGTCCGGCGTATTATCAAGGGAAATTTCCAATATTTCGGCCATATTATCCGAAAATTTGGTATGCGTTGCATCCACACAATAATCGAAAAATGCAATTTTTGCCATGGCCTGAGTTTTGTGCAATTGCGCAACATATTGGTTGGCCTTGGCCTCTTCCACCTTTTGCCGGGAGATGTCGATTAAGTGCCCTTCTATGAGTTTTTCATCGCCCTCGTGCACGAGGTACCACGACAGTAGGCAGTTTTTAGTTTTTCCCTGTTTATCGAAAACAATAATTTCCTGGTTGGATACCGGCGAATCCGTGTCAGGCAATTTAAGCGCCTGTTTATTGGCTTCAATAAAGTGAGCAATATGGGGCTGGTGCTGCCGATCATGAATTAACTCACTAACGGAGTTGTACCCCAAAATGGTGGCGAAAGCACGGTTTGCCTCTAAAACTTCTCCGGTGTATTGCGCCCTGAACAGGCCGGCTATTGAGCGGTTAAATAACTTGTAATAGCGGTCAGAATCGGAATCGATTTTTTTACGGGCCGCCACTAATTCCTGCCGAAGTTGCTCATTTTCCTGCTGCAGTGCTGTAATATGTTGTACCTCTTTTGCCATATTCCCCTTCTGTCAAAAACAAAAGTGCACATTTTCAAAGCTTTAAATGTACGCTTCCATGCGGGTAAATATACTATTGTTTGGTTTTTCAGCAATGCCTCCGTAAAAAAAATGTAACAAGGCCTTTCCAATTCAAGTCCCTTAAAAAAGGGAAAGCAAAAAACTTTCAAACGATTTACAGCACTAAGAAGCAGCATGCCAATCGATTAAAAAATAATCACTATTTTTTTTCGTTTTTTCTTTCAATATATTTGGTGAAGACAATAACACCCTCTATATTTGCACCCGCAAAACAGAAATGAACACAGTTTCAATCTGATTTGGCCCGTTCGTCTAGGGGTTAGGACGCCAGGTTTTCATCCTGGAAACAGGGGTTCGATTCCCCTACGGGCTACTTTAAGTTAAATAAGATATAGACAAAAATAAATGGCAAATCATAAATCAGCAATAAAGCGCATCAGACAAGCTGAAAAGAAAAGAGTACACAACAAGTACTTTGCTAGAACTACGCGTAATGCCGTTAAAAAATTAAGAGGGATTACTGAAAAAGAAGAAGCAGTAAAATTGTTTCCTGAAGTAAGTTCTTTGATTGACAGAATCGCTAAGAAAAATATTATTCACAAAAACAAAGCAGCCAACCTGAAATCAAAATTGGCGAAGCACGTGAATAAGCTGGCTTAATAAGCTAACAGAAAACTTTTAAAAAAGAGGTATTCCAATGAATACCTCTTTTTTTGTGCGGTATTTTGTACTGACATTAGGGCATTTCACCTCACTTTTCATACTTTTATGCATCAAAAATCCTAAAATGGAAAAGTACTCCTCAGCCATTAAGCAGTGGGCTTTTGAAGACCGACCCCGTGAAAAACTTGCCGCTAAAGGTAATAAAGCGCTTTCTGATGTGGAATTGCTCGCAATTTTAATCGGCTCTGGCACCAAAAACATGTCGGCAGTAGAGCTGGCACGCAGCATTATGGCCGATGTAAACAACAACCTGGTGGAGCTGGGTAAATTAAGCGTTGATGATTTGCAAAAAAGATACAAAGGCGTGGGGCAGGCAAAAGCCATTACCATTATAGCGGCCATTGAACTGGGCAAACGCCGTGCCGGCACGGATGCGATTAAACTGCCAAAAATAAAATGCAGCAACGATGCCTACCAGGCCATTCATTCATCTCTGGCCGATTTACCCCACGAAGAGTTTTGGATTTTATTACTGAACCGAAACAACCAGGTACTGAAAAAAGAAAAAATTACCCAGGGAGGAATTACAAGCACCATTTTTGATGTGCGCATGATTTTAAAATCGGCATTGGACAGGCTGGCAACCGGTATCATTATTTGCCACAACCACCCTTCGGGAAACCTTCGTCCAAGCGATAGCGACAAACAAATTACCTATAAAATGAAAGAGGCCGGCAAACTGATGGATATTCAACTGCTGGATCACATTATTGTATGCGGCCAAAAGTACTTTAGCTTTGCCGATGAAGGCATCCTGTAAACCCATATACCGCTAAGTACTTGACTTTAAGCCTTTGATTCCTTAAGTTTGTAGGAACCGTTGAAAAGTAAGCGAACCGAATACGCAACATCCCACTTGCACTTATAGTACAGCCCTGCTTGACAACGTGATGTATAAACCCTAAAAATCACGGTTATGAAGACAGCTTTATCCCTACGTATGATGAGTACAGGCATCCTTGCCTGGTGTTTTTTACTACATAGTGCAAACGGACAAGGAGAAGCAACTCCTGCCATAAGCCTTTCAACAAACAGCATCAGCAATTTATCGTACTATTACCAGGAAGGCCCATCCACATCCCATTCCATAACAATCACGTGCAGCAATCTGGCCGGAGTGGTGGACATCAGTCCGCCGGATGGATTTGAAATTTCAAACGACAACCTCACCTTTCAGAACTTTGCCATTACCCTGCCCGCCTCCACAACAGAGGCAACTTTTTACACCCGCCTGCGCGAAAACCAACCCATAGACACCTATACCGGAATGCTTACCATTACCACAATAAATGCATCCACCCAAACCGTGTTTTTAAGCGGTGAGATATGGACTAAGGATGCCTGGGACTATGTGGAAGACTTCAACCATTCCAACCTGGGAGGAAGTTATGCAAACAATTCTTTTACAGGAAACAACGGCCTTACCTGGAACTACACAAGTTGCAGAAACGAACGCGGGTATGGCAATAATTTTATGTACCTCACCCATGGAATTAAACTCAACAAAGAGGCCAACGAGGGCAAAGTAACCGCCCTGAATCTTCCGGGAGGAATTAAAAGTTTCGAATGCAAACTTTACAAGGGCAGTTCAAGTTCCACCAACGTTGAAGCTTCATTATGGATAAATGATACGGAAGTAGCGGTTTCCGACAAATTTAACGATGATGAAATTCATTATTTTAAGGTGGATAACATTAATGTAAGTGGCCCCTTTAACCTTGAAATTCGCAACAACCGCAGTGTAACCCTCGTGGTGGATGACATCAGCTGGTCATCCTACAACGATCCGGCCACCACCTACATCGAATCCAGCCACAACACCATCAGTGACATTATTCGGTCAGTGGATGACAGTTACCAGCAAAACGCGGTAATTACCATACACGCAAAAAATCTGCTGGGCGACGTACAGGTTTCTGCTCCTTCCCGCTTTTTAATTTCCGAGGACAATAGCACCTTCAGCTCAA
>JAUIMD010000339.1 GCA_030433225.1 Bacteroidia bacterium | reverse complement strand
GCCGGGGGTGTTGAGCAGTTCACAAATAAATGAGGCATCGTTACGCGAAGTGGGCGTTAACCACAGTCGGTTAGTTTCGTACGATTTACGTATACCATCCATGCCTTTTTGTTGGAAATTTATGCACTAAAACTACACATTTTACCCAATTGCCACAGTTTACTAGCTAAATATTTAAAAACTTGCTGCTTTTCATCGCTTTTTTCCACTCCACCCTTTGTTGACAAAACACATGCTTAAATAAAATTTTACATGCACTTAGTACTTGTCCGTTTATTCCATCCGTATTTAAAATGATTCTCAATTGTGCAGCGTTTTTTTCTTATCCCGGTATGTCTGGCTTAATTTTGGGGTACCTACGAAGATGGTACTGGCGCAACACACCGCCGAGTAAGGCTGAATGAATGTAAACCCAAAACCCGATGAAGCACCAACTTATAAAATTTACATACAGCAAGGATATTTCAAACGAACGTTTTCTGGAACTATTAAACGAGCTCATTGATAAGGAAGAGTCACTTGACGTGCACAATTACTGTACCTGCAACGGTTTTATTGCCTGCATTAACCTGAAAAGCTCCTTGCGAAAAGCGAAAACCACCCGTGTTTTGGCCAATTATTTTCCGGGGCTAAAAAAAATTACCCGGCACAGCGATTGCGAATGCATGCGTTAAACCGCAGTAAAACCCACGTGAAAGGACAGGTAAAATTTAAAAGCCCCGAAAAGAATTTTCCGGGGCTTTCTCATCGCTTATTTGTGTACCGTTCTATTCATCCTTTACACAGCGAACACTGTTTCCGTTCCACATCCACGTTCCGCTATGGCGTATTTCTGAACGGTCGTGCTGCAGGTAAAGCGTCCAAATGTTGTCGCCTTTGTTTTTAAACGAGGTGGCACTCCACCAGGTACCAAAAATGGCATCACCATAAAAAATACTGGCATCGTCCCAGGTGCGGTCCCCTGTAGGCAAGCCGTTAAACCCCGATTCGCCAAAATGGGTAGCTTCCGTTAAGTTACCGGGTTCCCATAAGTGCATGCCTCCGGCCAGTTTGGCTCCTTCGTTGGTGCCGTTCCATCCATCTTTTGCCGCTTCTTCGGCACTCATCCCAAGGGCTATTTCCAGGTGTTGCCACTCCATGTCGCTGGGCAGGTGCCAGCCATCCGGACAAACCCCCTGAACGCCACTGGGTACTGCCTCGCTGCGCGAACTTCCGTGCATGGCTGCCCGCCAATTGTAAAGTGCGCCGTGCGTATCGGCATACATGGCGCTGTCGTTTTTATACCAGCAAAACGCCATTGAGTCGGTATACGCCCATTGCGCATCCAACACGCCTTTTAAAATGGGAGTACCATCCGGATAATGAGTTACCCTGAGGTTTTCAGCCATCCAGGTTTGCGATCCGATTTGTACGGTTTTGTACACGTTTCCATCTATATCTGTTACGGTGCCAAAAACCGTCACACTCCCCATATCCGAAATGTAGGGATCGCATCCCTCCACGGTAGTAATAACGCGAAAAAAGGTCGTTTTATCCGCTATAAATGTCAGTTCATCGGTCACCCCTTCCAGGGTTTCCCATACCAGGCTATCGGTGGATTTTTGCCATTCAATTTCCCCCACCGTACTTTGCAGCTGTAGCACAACGGTATCGTTTTGGTTTACGGAGCGGTTTAATTTACCGGCCACCTGTGCGTTTGCAAAACCGGCTGTTAGTAAAACCAGCCATAAAATTGTATTTAGTTTTTTCATTTTCATCTTCATTTCAGTTTTACAAGGGGATTACTTCACAAATAATTTGGTGGAAAAAGTGGATTGCGCTGTCCATACATTTACGATGTATGGTCCTGTGGGCAGCCCCGATACATCCATTTGTCCCGCTGTTTCGAGCTGATCGGCGGCTATAGTGCAATCCAACACACTTTGCCCTAACATGTTGTGCAGGGTTACCCGCACCTGCCCTTTTATGGAAGCATCCACTAACCGAATGGTGAAGGTACCGTGTGCCGGATTGGGATAGACCGCAATGCGGTTTCCTGCAACGGTTTCGTCCAGCGCGGTTACACATTCTGTTATGTTCTGACTTAGCGAAATGGCAGGAATGGCCGTAGGCAATTCAAATACAATTTGCTGGTCGTTTTTAAACTGTAAGGTATACGCCTTGTGCATGGCCTCGTACTTTGAGCTCACCACTAAAAGTCCGTTTCCGGGTATTTCTTTCGGGTATTTAATACGCACATGCATGGCTTCATTTTCGGGTATGGCTTCCAGTACCGGCCACTCGCTGGTACCCGATGGCAGGTCAATGTCAATAACATCTGCGTTAGGGTCAAAACCTACAGGCGTTCCATTTACGGATAAACTGCTGAGGCCTGTTCGCGTAACCGCATCATCCAAAAATCCTGCAAAGTATTTTTTCACCGCAAGATACACCGAGTCCTCATCTACGGTGGGTTCCCAAAGGGTTCTGAACGAAGGAGTATTGCTCGAACTGTAAATGGTATCCATTACATACGATGCAGCTTCCTGGTCGCTTAACTGACGGCTATACCCCACCCGGTTTGTAATGTCGGCACCCGGTCCATGACTTTTGTATTCGTAAAATTTCAATCCTTCCTCGGCCTGTCCCCAGGTATTGTCCCATCCGGCGGGAGCCATACAATCGCTCAGGTAACAATTAAAAAAGGTGACATTGGCAAATTGTCCCCACGGACGTCCAAAATACACGTCCTTAACACCATACTTGGCCGTTACCCAGCAATTGTTAAAAACGTAGCCAAAGCGATTGCGTTCGGCGGTATTGGCTGCGGTTATCCAACTGTTATCACGCGTGTTGTGGATTTGGCAATCGTCGAAAATTACAGTTGTATTACCAAAAATGTAATCTACTGCGCCAATAAACAGGCAATCTTTAAAATAATTGCGTTGCGATGTACCGGAGTAGTAAGTATCCTGAAAACCCACAAAACGGCAGTGTGCAAACTGCTGGGCATCGGCCGACGTTGCCAGTGCCTCGGCCTGGTTTCCTACACCGTACGAATTTTCGATGGTTAAGTTATACGCCGAAAAGTTTTTACCGGCGACCTTGAAAGTTGCTGAACCAAACCCCGGACTGGCATGTGTGGGGTTGTAGGTTAAAATGGTTTGGTCAACATCCTGCCCTACCAGTGTAATAAACTTACGTGAACTGACATTCATACGGTTTTCTTCGTAAACGCCGTTTTTCACATAAATAACTGTTGCGGTTTCGGGCGAACTGGGTGCGGCATCAATGGCTTCTACAATGGTGGTATAATCACCTGAGCCATCCTGAGCCACCACAATGTCAATTTTATCGGCCAGTTCTTCATACAAAAGATCCTGGGCTTTAAGGCCGGTCATACACCATACCAGCACCAAAAATAACATGTAACGTTTTTGCATTGTATTAGTATTAGTTAGTTAGTACGTTCTTCTTTACGTGGGATTTTGTGCTTCCCCGGCGGGAAACAACATAGCAATTTAGCCAAAGGGAGGCAATTTTCCTAAAAAACCTTAACAGGCAAAAAAAACCCGGTGCAACAAATACACCGGGTCTTACCATATTTTATACTAAGCTACAGGGGCTTAGTACGAATCAACGC
>JAUIMD010000338.1 GCA_030433225.1 Bacteroidia bacterium | reverse complement strand
AGAGTAATTTCCACATACACACGCCTGATTTAACGCTTTACTAAAATGGCAAAAAAGTTAGAAACCGTACATCCACAACATATAAGTCAGTTCAAGTTCTGAATGTTCATTTTCCCTGCCGGGAAGCCGCCCCAATCTATGCGAACAAGGATTGTCATCTTTTCCCAGGATGGCCGACTCCCAACCTTAGCAATCACCAAAAATACACTAAAATATAGGATCCACAGCATTTTTAGCCGCTTTAAGCTAAGGATTGCGGTAAGTATCCGAACTCCGAAGCCATTTAGGGGGGGGGTAAAGGGGGTGTATAATGGGGTGCGTAGCTTTATGGATGAAAAAAACGGCTACTGTACATCTGGGCAAAGCGCTTTCCCATTTCGCGTTGTGCTACCCCATTGAAGTGCACGTGGTCACCCTTTTCGGGCAAATCAGCGGTATGCACCATTGCCGCATATCTATCGGTTTTTACATAACGATGACTTTGGGCGTTGATGGCTGCCCACTTTTCGGGATTGTTTGAAAATGCCCCCAACTCCCCTACTAAAATAGGCAGGTGTTGGTTTCCAACTTCATGACGGAATGCCTTAAACAGTACTTTTAAATCCTTTTTTCTACTGGCAATTCCCTGCTCGTTGGCATCCGATTCTCCCTGATGCCATACTATTGCTTTTATTTCTCCCTGTTGCCCGCCAATATGAACCTTTTCGATAAAGTTGGTGAATAAGAGCACATTTCGATGTGGACTATCCGCTATCCATTTATGAATAGGGCTACCGCCAACTGCCGTGGGAAGCAGCAAAATGCTAACATCATCAGGAACCAACGTTAGCAATTCCTTTGCAAAGGCCAATCCACACCCTAGCCCGCGGTAATCCGGGGTATAAAAGGTGATCGGCTCTTTGGCCACAATAATTTCGTTGGATGAATTGATGGTTAGTATGCGGGAATTGGGCAGGGTATCCTGTGGTTCCACCCTACCACGGCCCGCCATGTTCGACTGGCCCGCCATTATAAACACCCACATCTTTTCTTTAGCGGGAAGTTGAGTAACTTTTAGTTCTTCACGAGGAAAATACAGTTCTCTTTTTTCCTTTGTTTCCTGAGCTGATAATAAGAGAATAGGCATCAGCAATACGGCTAAAAAAACCTGCTTCATGTGTACTATTTTATTCCAAATTCATTGTTTTTTATGAATACCGGGCGAAATCTGGGGCTACCTACGAATTTTGCGAATAAAAATCTATGCGGCTAACCGCCAAGCCTGTATCCAACAGGTACAACGTAAGGGTAACTTCTCCATCCTTTTTTTGTAACGTTTCAAACTCAACCGGCATAAAGCCGCGCAGCACGTTACTTTTCCAAAGCTTATCTTTTCTGTCGTGGTGAACTTCTAAAAATTGTGGATTTCCACCATCCACCACAACAGCCAACTGCAGGTTACGACCTTTATGAATGGAACGGGTTGGTAAACACTTGATAGATACCTTATGCAAGCCTTTCTCCAATCTTACTTTATAACTCACGCTCGGAGCCTCCTGAAACTCCTGTTTAGGGTAAGATTGATTCGTAAAAGGATAGCGCGAAATACTCTTGCCACCCAATCCTAAACCATTAATAGTCATTACCTCATCATCCTCTTTGTCCGATTTCATCGTATAGTTTCCGGCGAGTATCGAATGCTCTCCTTCCGAAAAATCCACTGAAAATACATCGCCACGATGGATATAACGCGTATCATAGGAACGATCAAAAAGGCCTTGATCATCTACCACCTCTTTTACTGCTACGTCGGGCATTCCGTAGACTTTCAATTCTCGCGGTGAATCAGTAATGATACCTTCCCATTTTCCATTTTTAATCTCAGTGTTGTATTGATGGGTTAGTGCTTTAATTGCCTTAAAAGCCTGCCAGGATTTTTGAGAGTATTTCTTCGCCAAATCTTTGTCTTGTTCGTAACAAGCGAAACTCCAATCGGCATAGGTAAACTTCATGTTTATTAAGGCCATACCTTTCACCGGGTATTCTATCAGCTGAAAAAAGGCATTTCGCAGGTATTCCGGCACATGTGTGGAAACCTCCTCCACCAATTGCCAAAGTTCCTCACTTTCTTTCAACCTTTCACGCTGCATCTCTTCATTATACTGCATGGTAGTAAGGTGTTCGGGTTTACCGGTTTGAGCCAACTGGTAATAGCGCATTTTAATATTGGCAATGGGCGTAGCCAGATCATCGCCAAATATTTTTTTCGCCCACTGATCTATATACGCATTTGCCTTTGCAGGAGTCCAGTTTTTTGCATCCCATGCCATATCCATAAAAAACTGTAATTCAAGTTCAGCAGGCTTTATATCTCCCACATTTACAACCCATAAACGATCAGCTCCAAACTGATACGCCTTAGTCATTTCGTATGCGATTAAAGCAGGTGAAATGGTACTTAGCCAAAGGTAATCGTGCGGATTGCCCATATAAGAGAGGTGGTAGTAAACTCCTGCCGCTCCACTTCTCCGTTGTTCTTCGGGCGTAGATAACCGTCGGATATAGCCATAATTGTCATCCGGCCAAACCAAAGTAACATCATCAGGAACCTGAAAGCCTTTGTTATACAAATCCAACACCTCTTTATAGGGACAAAAGATTTGAGGCACCCCTGCCTCTTTTCCGAAGTAGGTACGAAAGATACCTCGCTGATCTGCTACAATAGTATCCATCAAAGCAATTTTGTCGTTCGTAGTTTTAGGTCCTTGAATACTCCCATCGCGTACGCCACGCATACCTATGGTGTACACTGATTCGAACGTTTTGGTTTCATTTACTCTGTCTTGCCAGTAACGCAAAACCTGCTTTTTATTGATATCGTAACGATAGGGACCCGGACGTTCCCCATACTCTGATTTAAAGTTTTTTTGCCATTCAAAAGTATTGCTTCTCAACATCTGGTCGCAATGGGTAGACCCCATAACGATGGCATATTTATCCGCCATTTCAGGGTTTCCTTTGTAATAAAAAAAAGCTTTGGTACTGTCTTGCATGGCAGGCCAAATAAAGTTAGCCCGAAGCCTTAACAACAGTTCATACACTAAGGCATAGGTTTGAGGGCCGATATCCTGAATTTCTGTATCTATGTTTTTTCGCGCCCAGACATTGAGGCCCCAATCCTCGTCGTTAATGAAAATCCCCCTGTACTTTACGGCCGGTTCCTGTGACACATATGTACCATTGGTGAGGTATAACGATGTTCTTTTTTCCGGTTCTACATCTGCCCAATAAACCCAGGGAGAAACACCTGCTAATTTCGAAATTTCAAATAATCCGTATGCCGTTCCCCTTCTGTCGCTTCCGGCTATCACAATGGCTTTTTTTATTCCTTTTGCCGGGTTGGCTACCGTTGTAATTTTAAAGCACTCCCATTTCCCTTCAATGTTCGAAACATCCAGTTTTCCGGCGAGAATCAGATCATCGATATAGGCAGATTTTCCAATGGTTCCGGCAATAATCATGTATTCACTGGAAAAATAAGGGCTACTAATTACCGGTGGCTTTATACCGGTAATACGCTCGATATCTGAAGCCAGCGCATGTGCCACCACCGATACCACTTCAGCATCACTGGTGTCGATACAAAT
>JAUIMD010000337.1 GCA_030433225.1 Bacteroidia bacterium | reverse complement strand
CTGGATGGAAAACCGATTTTGCCGGTGATGGGAGAAATACATTATTCCCGCGTGGAACCGGAACGTTGGGAAGAGATGATTCTGGAAATGAAGGCCAACGGCATCAACATCATTGCGTTTTACGCCATTTGGATCCATCACGAAGAAACCGAGGGGGAGTTTTTGTGGACAGAACGATACGATCTGCGCCGTTTTGTGGAGCTTTGCAAAAAACACAAGGTTTACGCCTATCCGCGGCTTGGGCCCTGGGTGCATGGCGAGGTGCGTAATGGTGGTTTGCCCGATTGGCTGATGAAAAAAGAGGGAATGCGCTTGCGTACAAACGATAAAAACTACCAGTTTTATGCCGACCGATGGTACAACGAAATTGGCAAACAGCTGGAAGGCCTGTACTATAAAGATGGCGGGCCGATTATCGGTGTGCAGCTCGAAAATGAGTATTGGCGCGGGAAAGGCGGCGAGGCGCATATTTTGTGGCTGAAAGAAACCGCATTAAAATACGGTATGGATGTGCCTTTGTACACCATTACCGGCTGGCGCAACACTTCTACACCTGCGCTCGAGGTGATTCCGCTTTGGGGTGGATATCCGGCGGCACCGTGGAACACCGACCTGAAAAAGATTACCCACAATGAGAGTTACCTGTTTACCAAGCCCGTGAACGACCAAAGCATTGGGAACCGCGACGACTCACGCAAGTATACACCCGATTATTCGCCCTACCCATATTTAACCTGCGAACTGGGCGTGGGCAACCAACTTTCGGAGCATCGCCGACCGGTTATTGATCCGATGGATGGAGCTACCATCGCCCTTTCTAAAATCGCATCAGGCAGCAACCTGCCGGGTTATTACGTTTTTACGGGTGGATTAAATCCCGTTGGAAAATACACCACACTGGAAGAAGATAAACTGGAAAGTGGCTACTGGAACGAATACCCGGACATCTCCTACGATTTTCAGGCGGCGATAGGTGAAAGCGGCGAAATACGTAAATCGTACCAGAAACTGAAGCCGTTGCACTACTTTTTAAACACCTTTGGCGATCGCCTGGCTCCAATGAAGCCGGTAATGCCTGCCGAAAACGTCCACCCCGATAGTTTGCAGGTGGCCTTGCGCAGCGATGGAAAGAGCGGCTTCCTTTTTGTCTCGAACTATTATCGGGGCTATCAAAAATCCACCAAAAAAGGGGTGCAGTTTCAAATTCAGTTGGATAACGAAACTCTTTTGGTTCCGGCAAATCCGGTTACTGTTGTGGATAGTACCACTTTTATCTGGCCGGTAAATATGCCACTGGCCGACGCTGTTTTGCAGCAATCTACCACGCAGCCTATCACTGTGTTGAAAAACGAAAAAACTACCGACTGGTATTTTAAAGTAAGCGGTGGGGTGGAAATTCATTATGTTTTTAAGGCAGATGGAATTCAGAAGATTAAATATGGGCGAAGCTCCATCGCTAAAAACGAAGAACGTTATCTGGTGAAAAGTGCGGAAAGCGGCTTAGCAACGCCAATTACGCTCCAAACTACCGGTGGTGCAGTACATCGCATTTTTACGTTATCCGAAAAAGAAGCCGATCAATTCTGGTGGTTCAAATCAGGCGATAAAACCTTTGCCTTTTTGTCGGATGCCAACCTGACAATGGACGAAAATCAGCAGTTGATGTTGAATTCCACCGCATCCACCCAAACAGTAATTGCATTAAACAGCAAACTCAATAAGTTGGAGAAAGGTGCAAAAGCCAAAAAAGTAAACGGTTTTCAGCAGTGGCAGATTAGTCATCCAACAAAAGAAAACACCCTTAACATTAAAGAAGAAGATGTGCTGGATAAAGCACAATGGCTGAATACCGCCGCCGAAAATTACAGCGCCAAACGATTGTTATACAACCAACTTTTTTACCGCGAACTGGATTTAAGCAATACTGCCGAAATACGTAAAGCCAGCTTGTACATTGTTAGCCAAAGCAGCTGTTCTATACGGATAAACGATCGTTGGCTGAATCAGGAAATAAAGACCGGAGAAGCGAACCGCATCGACCTTACGGGCTACCTGAAAAACAGCAAAAACCATGTATACCTTTGTTTGCCATACCAGGCAGAGAAAAGCGCAATGGCCTTTGCCCTGGAAGTGGAGTTTTTTAACGCGGACAAAAAAGTGATCGTGAGCGATACCACCTGGCGCAATGCCGAATCGTATAAAATTCCCCCGGTTTGGGAGGGGCTCGGGCGTGCTGCGGCAGCCAAAACCATGGAAAGACCCGAAGCTTTTGCAGAGCTTGCATTTACACCCAACCGTTACCGCATTTGGGTGAATGAGGGCGTTCATACACGGGAAGTCTATGCGCGCCTGCATTATATTGGGGACAAGGCACGCATGTATAACAAGGAACGGTTGGTAGCTGACAATTACAACAACCAAACCACCTGGAACATCCACCTGCCCACCCTGTTTAAAAGGGGCACAGAGGCGGTTTTAGAAATCGATCCGTTACCTGCCGATTACCGCATTTATTTCGATATTCCCCCAAAACCGGAAAATTTAGGGAAAGCAGAAGTGAAGAGCCTGCGGTTGGAAGAAACCTTCCACACACAATTTTTGGTGGAATAGAAGGCCGCTAGGCGGGTTTTTTGAAACGGAGATAGGCCGCATACAGGGAATTGTATTTGCGGTGTGCCGCGGAGGGCCGAATAATAGTGGGCTGGTATGGAATGTTGGCGCGTGCCGCTTCAGGGCTTGAGCATATGCCGGCACCACTAAAAACAAACATGCTGGCACCTAAAACGGTGGTTTCTTTTTGGTCTATCAGGTGGATGGGGAGGTTGCAAACATCGGCACGTAGCTGATTCCATAGGGTGTTTTTTGAGCCGCCACCGACGCAGATAATGCTTTCCGCCTTAAACTTACCTGCCGCCTGCAAAGCTTCAAGGCCTTCCCGCGTGCGAAATGCAAGTCCTTCCAAAAAGGCCCGGTAAATCTGGGCACGTTGGGTATTGATGGTGAGTCCTGTAATGGTTCCTGAATTTTGGCTGGAACCATCGTCGTAAAAAGCCGGATCTACAGCAATGCCGTTGGCACCCGGGGCAATTTTAGCAGCGTCCGATATCATGGTCTGATACAGTGCGTCACCTTGCTGCTCCGGATAAAAATGTTTGGAAAACCACTCCAGTACGCCCGATCCTAACCAGTTTTGCCCTATGGTATACACACCGTCTCGGGCATCCAGCTCAGTGGTTAAGTTGTTTTCAAGATCGTGAGGCGTTGTGGAATACGCATTGCTGCGGGTCATTAAAATTTCCCAAGTGCCGGAACTTAATACGGGTTGGTTGAGCTCGGCACCTGAGCCGAAAATGGCAAATTGGGTGTCGTGTCCGGCCAGAAAAACAGGAGTTTCCGGCGGTAGCGCAGTTTGTTGGGCGGCCTGTTGATTCACCTCTCCTACCCGGCTGCCGGGTTCCAAAATTTCTCCAAATATGGAAGACGGAATGTCCAGCGCATTTAAAATTTTAGGGGAAAGCTTGCGGGATTGAATGTCGGACATCATGGATGTGCCCAGCATGGTGCTGTCGTTTACCTGAGCTCCGGTAAGTCGTTGAATAAGCAGTGAAGGGATGAATAAAAAACGGTGCGCCTGCTGTATA
>JAUIMD010000336.1 GCA_030433225.1 Bacteroidia bacterium | reverse complement strand
CCCAAGCTGCGGTATCTCTTACATGTGGATGTGATTCATGTTCTGGATTTAACATTGCTAATAATATTGATATACCTTGTTGTACCCATTCTTTTAAGCCCGTTACATTGGCATTGTGCGTAAGTTCAAAAGCGCCGGATACCAGGTTGGTTCCCGGGTCAACTGTTATTTTTACCGGCAAATAAAAGGTGTCTCCCGGCCATGCACTGATGGGCTCGAAACTTAATTGAACCGAACGTACTTCGTAATTTCCGCTTGTTAAATCCGTTTCGCCATTGGCATCTTCCACCATTATTTTTGTGAAACCGGGTGCTTTGGCGCGTACTTTGGTTTGTTCCGTTATTACGGCCACGCTGGTATCCACCACCGAAAAAGTATAGGGGGGTGTACCACCTGATACGCTCAGTTGCGTTTCTTCTCCCACAAACAGGGTGCGCGAATCGGGCGAAATGTTAGGCAGTGAGAGTTGGTTTATCTGGATGTGTGTATCCGAAAACAGTAGTTCCTCATCGCCCTCGTTCAGGTAACTGTTGTTTTGGTCAAAACGCAGCCAGTCGCCAAAGCGTACTACGGCTCTGAACTTCAGGTAAATTAAATCTCCTGACCCTACGAGAGGAGAGGCGCCGGCACCAGCCAGCTTAACGCGTCCGGGAACCGCACCGTTTATTTCGGGCAATCCCCAGCCGTTTAGCAAGGTACTCACTCCATCCACCCCTATAAATTCAAAATAATAGGTGGAATAGGTGAGCTCAAACCGGTAGGCAAATACGCCTTTTCCGGTAAGTAACGAATCGGCTTTTATGGCCACCGTAAACGTGTCCTTTTCGGTTACGGTCACATCGGTAATACTGAAACGCAGGGCGTTTTCCTGGGCTGTAAGATGTGCCCTTGGCCCCAAAACGGTACTCACAAGGAGCAGGAGCAATACAGCTTTATTTTTTATCTGGTATCTCATAACATGGTTTTCTAAGGGTGAAGCATAGAGGCGGGAACACCCGCTAGCATCAAATGATTTATCGCACAATTACTTTTCGGGTAATGGTAAAATCATCTCCCTTAACCGTTACCAGGTATATGCCCGGTGTTGGCTTTATGCCTGACTGTACGGCAGAACTTGTAATGTTATGTACCCCGGCATTGGGCTCACTGATCCTTAGTTGCTGGGTAACTTTTCCACTTAAATCATTGAACGTGATGGTCACATTGGATTGTGCTTCTTTAAGTCCCAGTTCCATAAAACAAAGTTGGTTGTGGCTGTAAATCGTAAACCCGGAAACGGCTAGCGGTAAGTAAACATCGGTGGCCGTACTGTGAAGGGTAATTTCTAGTTGGCCGTTAATGCTTTGTTCATTGGCCTGTATTTCTTTTATTTCAAGGGTGGATTCGTTTTCAAATCCCTCTTGCAACTCAAAAACAAGAACCAATTCCTGGTGATTCAGGTTCAAGTCGTAGGCCGATGCCATGGACACTTTTATGTCACCGGTTTCGGGGTTATACCCCTTAGCTATACCAACATTGGCCGGTAATCCGTTGGTTTGTGTGCCCACCAGTTTAACGTGCTGTGCATTGCTGCTGAAGGTAAGATCAAGCGCCGTAATTTTTTCGGATGTGCTAAGGGTAAGGGGCACGGTAAATTGTTTACTGCTGACCTCTACATTACTACTTGCAGCACTCAGGTCTACATCCAATAATGCGGCCGATTTGGTGCCTGCCTGGTCAAACATAGTGATAAGGCCAATGCTGAATTGCAGAATCAGGGATGCATCGAAACTGCTGATGGTACCATTTCCACTTACATCGGCTACGCCTTGTTGCTTCGCATCCAGCACATTGCCCTGTGCGGCGTGTTGCAAAACCAAAGAGGCATCGTAGGGTTTAATTTCTCCATTGAGGCTTACATCGCCCAAGGCAGGTTTGGCCAGTTGGGTGGCAAAGGGAGTAAAATTAACTTTGTCCGAAACCCGTTCTCCTTCTCCGTTTGGATTGCTGGCATGCTGTGGCCCGGTATTGTGGTTCCACCAGCAATTGGTGGCATCTACCTCACTTTCGCCTGAGTCTTTCCATACTCCGTACCCATAGGTTGGGTCGGTATTTACAAAATCACACGACGAAATATCCGGAGAGGCTTCTCCTTTAGCAATTACGCCCCAATAGCAATGTTCAAATAAGGAATTACTAAGGGTTGGATTGGCATCTTGCGCAGTAACTGCCCCCCGGTTGTAGGTGTGTGCATTGGTGGTGTACCGGTAACTACCGTGTTTAAATACGGCATTTTCAATAATGCAACTGGCATCAATGGCCTCCCCTGCAAAATGAATTCCCTGCCAATAGTAATCGTTGGGTGCCGTGGCATCTCCATCGTTGTAGGTATCCCCTCCGTAAAAATCATCCTGATCGGCAGTAAAAACTACGGCTGTTTCAGGGGAATCGCCTCCATTTACCAGCAGTCCCTTTTTTACATTGATGTAACCGTATTGCTGAAATTTACAAACCACCCCGGGTTCCAGCGTAAGTATGGAGCTGTTACCCACTGTATAGTTATAAAATACATAGGGAATGTTGCTGATTCCTGCAAAACTACGGGTATCCAGTGTAACATCCTGCGAAAGGGTTTCGTCCCGCACCCGAATGGCCCTCCCGGTGGTTCCGGTAATTTGGTTGCCGCTGGTAGTGCTGAAATAAGAAACCAGCGAAGTACGGAAGGGGTATGAAATGTTGTTGAAGGTACTGTTGGTGAGTTCGGGAGTACTGGAGCCGTTAAGGCTTACGCCGGTGTTCCCATAATGCTCGAATGTACAATTGTTAATGGACGGCGAAGCATTGTTGCAATGTATGGCATCGGTACGGCAGTATCGGAAGGTAGCGTAGTTAATTGCGCTGGCATCGTCGGCCTGATCGCTGAAAACAAAATAGCAGCCATTCTCTGAAATACTGGTGGAGCCGTTTCCCTGCAAATCGGCCGGTTGGCCAAACGCATCATCCTGAAACGAGGTGAATACAACGTTTTCTGAAGCACTACCGTTAATGGTCAGTTTTCCGTTTATGTTCCATCGCATGTCCCGATCCGATTTAAATACTATACCGGCAGGAATGGTAAGTTCATCGTTTACGGTCATTGTTTCCCGTAAAATGTAGGTGATGTTGCTGTTGCCGTTAAAACTGCGTTTGGGTACGGTGCCCGATAAGGTTTGACCTCGGAGACTGATGCCGTTGTTGGGTACATTTGCCACCGCATTGTTTGCAAAAGTAGGGTTAGCAAACATGTCCATATGTATGGGCTCACTGGACAAATTGAAAAACTCGTTGTTGGTTACTACCGGGTTGGCCGAACCATAAATAGCCAAAGCATTGGAGTTGCTGAAATGGCGTCGCCCTGACTTGCTATTGCTGGATCAGGACATGCCCGGGATGTCGGGCTCTGCCATGCTTCGTCAACTTCGCACGTCGGACAAGCATTATGACTTACCGGTCATCATGTTCACAGCACTGAACGGATCTGAAGACGAAGAACAGGCAATCTATGCAGGGGCACAGGATTACATCCGCAAACCCTTCGATCCGAAATTCCTGGTCTTGTCGGTCAAGCAATTGCTGAAGAAGCGCGAAGGACGCGACAAACATCTCAATTTGCTGGATGTCATGGAAAAGCAATCC
>JAUIMD010000335.1 GCA_030433225.1 Bacteroidia bacterium | reverse complement strand
GTGTTGGCCCTCTTAACCCTGGCCATCATGTTTGTGCTCAACCGTTTCCATGTGAATAAAAAATGGATTTACATTCTTTTGGGCATCGTGGTATGGTACTTCTTCCTGCATTCGGGCATTCACACCACAGTTGCAGGGGTTTTGGTGGCCATGATGATACCGGTATCCTCCTTAACGCCGAACAAAACCTTTTATACCTCCATGCGAAAAGACCTGGAGTATTTTAAGGGAGACAGCAACAACAATACCAACGAATTGCTGGACCATAACCAACTGGATGCGCTGGATAACATGCAGTCGCGGCTGGAACGGGTGCAAAGTCCGCTGCAGTCGTTTGAGCACAACTTGCAAAATTTGGTCACCTTTGTTATTCTGCCCTTGTTTGCGTTTGCCAATGCCGGCGTTCCGTTTGGTGGCGGTGAAGGTGGCGGAGCAGTAGAGTTGACCGGTGCATTGCCAATGGCCATTATGATGGGACTTATCTTTGGTAAATTGTTTGGCATCTACATATTCTCGTGGCTTGCCGTGAAAGTGAAAATTGCCAACCTGCCCGAAGGTATGAACTGGAAAAACCTGGTAGGCCTCAGTTTGCTGGGAGGGGTAGGCTTTACCATGGCACTTTTTGTAGCCGATTTATCGTTCGACAAAACAAGCGAACTGGGCATGACATTGTTGAACAATGCTAAGGCAGGGGTTTTAATAGCTTCCGGTATTACAGGTTTACTGGGCTACCTTTACCTCCAATTTGTTCTTCCAAAAAATTCAAAAAAATAATAGACGTGTATGTATAGTGAAATCCCGGCCCTGGCCGGGATTTTTTTTTATCCGCTCGCCGGGTTTCCGGTGTTGTTTTGCGGCTTATTTAAATTTAGTCTTTAAGCAAACAGGCAGGAGTTCAATGCGCGCGTAAGTAAAAGCCATAATTATTGCTACATTTAAGATTCTCAACTTTAAAAATGTAGCTATGGCAGAAAATTATTTCAAAAAATATCCCGATACAAAAGGGTTTTTCGGTGCGTATGGCGGTGCGTTTATTCCACCGCAATTGGAAGATGAAATGCAGAAAATTAACGATGCGTACTTTTCCATAAGCAAGTCGCATAAGTTCATATCCGAGTTGCGAAGCATACGTAAACACTACCAGGGAAGGCCTACGCCAGTGTATTATTGCAATCGCCTGTCCGAAAAATACGGTGGGCGCATTTACCTTAAACGCGAGGATTTGAACCACTCCGGGGCGCACAAACTCAACCATTGCATGGGCGAGGCGCTGTTGGCAAAATACATGGGAAAAAAGAAACTGATTGCCGAAACGGGTGCCGGACAGCACGGTGTAGCTCTGGCAACCGCAGCCGCTTATTTTGGCCTGGAGTGTGAAATTCATATGGGCGAAGTGGATATGGCCAAAGAACACCCGAATGTGGTGCGCATGGAAATTTTAGGGGCAAAAGTGGTGCCCGCAACGCATGGCCTAAAAACCTTAAAAGAGGCGGTGGATTCTGCCTTTGGAGCCTACCTCGAAGACCCGATTACCACCATTTATTGCATCGGTTCGGTGGTGGGACCTCACCCGTTTCCGATGATGGTACGTGATTTTCAGCGCGTAGTGGGCATTGAGGCCCGCGACCAGTTTATGGAAATGACGGGCGAACTGCCGGATGCTGTAAGCGCATGTGTGGGCGGCGGAAGCAACGCCATGGGAATTTTTTCTGCCTTTATGGACGATGAGGAATGCAGTCTTTATGGAGTGGAGCCCTCCGGGCGTTCACTGGACCCGGGCGAACATGCAGCCACGATGACGCTGGGAAAACCCGGCATCATTCATGGATTTAAATGCTACATGTTGCAGGACGATCAGGGCGAACCGGCACCGGTGTACTCTGTTGCCAGCGGATTGGATTACCCCGGTGTTGGACCGGAGCATAGCATGCTGAAAGATCTTGGCAAAGTACACTACGAGCATGTGAGCGACAAGGAATGCATTGATGCCTTTTATGAATTAAGTCGACTCGAGGGCATTATCCCTGCCCTGGAAAGTGCGCATGCGGTAGCACATGCCCTAAAATATGCCAAAAACAATCCACAAAAATCCATCCTGGTAAACTTAAGTGGAAGGGGCGATAAGGATATTGACTTTGTGGTTGATACCTACGGACTCCCCTCCTGATTTATTGGGTTATAAAGAACCGGGCGGTGTAAAGGCAGGTGCGCCATTGTGTGCATACCTTGCTTTTGCATCGCCTTTTTGTGTGCCGGAGTTCTGCCGATTTGCAGGGCTCCCGAACACTTCGAAGCCAACAATTGTTAAAGGGGGTAGCCTATGCGTTTACCTGAAATACACCATATCAATTTACGGGTGTTTGCACAACCCCTGGGAAGTTTACCCATATGGGTAAGCCTTGTGTTGCTTCTAAACATTTCGCACCCACTAGCTGCACAGCAAAGTGATGGTGTGCGCCGCGTATTACGGTATACCAATGCCGAGCAGTTGATAAAGCTTGGCGCCACACTCGAACTGAACAATTCCCTCGCCAGGGAGGCCGCCCTAAAGCTGGCCAGCGATAACGGGTGGACGGTGAGGAGCATTCTTGCCGATGGCACTATATTCGATCTACAGAAAATGAGCCCTTTGGGCATGCCGGTATATTTTACCACGCACAATAGTCTTGCGGCCGTTACTGTTTCTACCGATAAGCTGTGGCCCGGAGGCGAATTGGGCCTGTTTCATACCGGACTTGGCCTAACACTGGGAGAGTGGGATGGAGCTGCTGTTTTATCCTCACACCAGGAGTTGGTGGGGCGTGTAACGCAAATGGATGATGCCTCTGCGGCAGGCGATCATGCCACCCATGTGGCAGGTACCCTCATGGCTTCAGGGGTGGATCCGCTGGCCATTGGCATGGCGTACGAAGCCAAACTGGAAGCCTACGATTGGAACAATGATGAAAGTGAAATGGCTACAGCTGCCGGCAACGGTTTGTTGCTTTCCAACCATTCCTATGGCCTGGTTACCGGCTGGCTGTATTATCCCGATTTTGATCTTGTCAGCTTATTTTTCCCCTGGATATGGCTTGGAGATGACTCCATCAGTTCCACCGAAGATTATGCCTTTGGCTTTTATGATGAACAGGCCCGCGCGTGGGACGAGATTGCCTGGAATGCACCGTATTATTTAATGGTGAAGTCGGCCGGAAACGACCGGGGCGAAGGTCCTGCTCCCGGTACCACACACCGTTATTTTTTGGATGGGGAACTTACGTTTTCGTCTGATACACGAGAGGTGGATGGCGGTACCGATGGGTACAACAGCATTTCGGCTGCCGGTGTAGGTAAAAACGTACTAACCGTGGGAGCTGTGGATGATATTCCGGGCGGATATGCGGCGCCTTCCGACGTGGTGATGACTTCATTTAGCGGTTGGGGGCCAACGGATGATGGAAGGATAAAACCTGACATTTGTGGCAACGGTGTAGGGCTGTATTCTGCATTTTCGGATGCAAGCAATAGTTATGGCAGCTACAGCGGAACTTCCATGGCAGCTCCCAATGTTACGGGGTCTCTTTTGCTGCTCCAACAATATTATGCAGAACTGAATGCCGGTTTATTTATGCGTGCCGCCAGCCTTAAAGCACTGGTAATTCACACTGCTGATGAGGCCGGAAATAGCGATGGGC
>JAUIMD010000334.1 GCA_030433225.1 Bacteroidia bacterium | reverse complement strand
GCGGTGCCCACCATGTTGGCCAATTCTTCACGGGTAAGCGAAATGTTCAAAAAGTTTTGCTCATCCACATCAAACGAGTCCATTAATATAAGCAGCACTTCGGCCAAACGTTCACGCACTGTTTTTTGAGCAATATCGGTAATGTATTTATTGGCTTCTCCAAGTTCTTTACAGGCCATGCGCATAAGCGCCATCGAAAATTCAGCACTTTTTTTAAACAAGTCGAGCAACTGCTTAGCCGGGATGTACAACAACTGGGCATCGTCAATAATTTTGGCGGTGGTGCAGGCCATTTCGTTGTTAACCACCGACCGGAATCCAATTAAATCCCCTTTTTTGGCAAAACGTATAATTTGCTCTTTTCCGTCAATACCGGTTTGAAAAATTTTGATGATGCCTTTTTCTACAAAGTAGCAACCGTTTATACGGTGCCCTTCTTCGTAAATAATATCTCCACGCGGAATAAGTGTAGTTTCTGAGAAAGCCTCCAGTTCCTCGAATTCTTCCTGGGACAGGCCATTAAATATATTGAAGACCTTCAGATCAATGGTCGTATCAATTTCTTTCTTTACATTTCTTTTCATTTCAATTCTTTTTCCAAATTCAGTGCAGTCGGCAAAATGTGTGCTAAAGGTAAAAATGCTAGTGCATGATTATGCGTTGTCAGGCAAGTAAAAACATGACAAATATCATACGTTTACCAAATTAAGAATAATCGATGTGAATACGAAGCTTTCCGTAAAATCTTGTTGTAAAACATGCGGAGAAGCATTAGTGCGCGGCCTTAAACTGGCTCAGAAAACGGATATCGTTATCAAAAAACAACCGAATATCTTTAATGCCAAAGCGCAACATGGCAATGCGTTCTACGCCCATACCAAAGGCAAATCCGGTATATTTTTCTTTATCAATTTTGTTGGATTCCAGCACATTCGGGTCCACCATACCGCAGCCTAAAATTTCGAGCCAACCGGTATATTTACACACATTACATCCTTTTCCACCGCAAAGGGTACAGGAAATGTCCATTTCGGCAGATGGCTCGGTGAAGGGGAAATAAGAAGGTCGCAAACGTATTTGGGTGTCGTGCCCGAACATTTCCTTGGCAAAGTACAGCAGTGTTTGCTTCAGGTCGGCAAAGGATACATTTTCATCGATATACAAGCCTTCCACCTGGTGGAAAATACAGTGCGACCGGGCCGAAATCGCTTCATTCCGAAATACCCTTCCCGGAGATATTGTACGAATGGGGGGAGTATTGTTTTCCATCACACGCACCTGTACCGATGAGGTATGTGTACGCAATAAAATATCCGGATTGCTCTGGATAAAAAAGGTATCCTGCATATCGCGCGCAGGGTGTTCCTCCGGAAAATTTAAGGCAGAAAATACATGCCAGTCATCTTCAATCTCAGGGCCTTCCGAAATGTTAAATCCCAGACGAATAAAAATGTCAATAATCTCATTTTTAATGAGGGAAATCGGGTGCCTGCTCCCCAGGTTCACGGGAGCGCCGGGCAGTGTATAATCCAAACCGCTATCTGCCGTTTGCACCTCATCCAGCGAAAGCTTTAAATCGTTAATTTTTTGGGTAGCCAACTGTTTCAGTTCATTCATCAACTGCCCTACCTCTTTTTTCTGATCGTTGGGCACCAACCTGAAATCGGCAAATAAAGAAGAAATTAATCCCTTTTTACTTAAATACTCAATCCGCAGTGCCTCAATGGCCTCCAACGAGTCTGCCTGTAAACTGTCAACTTTTTGCCTGATTTCTTTTATTTTATCCAACATCCCTATAAAAATTTAAGGCACAAAAATAACAAAATTCAACAACATCGCTGCATTATTGCACTGCCTTGTACGGCGGGCAAAATAAAGCCTTTATTAAGGTGGAAATCACATTATTTATAAAGAAAATAAAAGATGAACCGCCCCATTTATTCGCTTTAACTTTATTCAAAACACAGTTCAAAATTATGTATATTTGCCGTCCCAAATAGAGAAATATTTATCTAAATAATAGAAAAATGGTTAAGATCGATTCTTTTAATTTCGCTGGCAAAAAGGCGATTATCCGTGTGGATTTCAATGTTCCGTTTAACGATCAAAAAGAAATCACCGACGACACCCGTATTCGTGCTGCAATTCCCACCATAAAAAAAGTTTTGGATGATGGAGGAAGCGCAATTGTAATGTCGCACCTCGGACGCCCAAAAGGTACAGTAAACCCTGAGTTTTCGATGAAATACGTTGCCGGCAGACTCGGCGAACTGCTTGGTACAAAAGTTCTGATGGCCGAAGATGTTGTGGGTGCCGATGCCAAAGCCAAAGCAGCTGCCCTTGCCGCTGGTCAGGTTATGTTGCTGGAAAACCTACGTTTCCACGCCGAAGAAGAAACAAAAGGATGCGAAGCTGCTGACGTGGATGCCTTTGTAAGTGCACTTGCTGCAATGGCCGACGTGTATGTGAACGATGCATTTGGTACGGCACACCGTGCGCACTCATCCACCGCATTAATTGCCGATAAATTTGATAGCAACAGCAAAATGTTCGGCTTCCTGATTGACGACGAAGTAACCAACCTCGATAAAGTGTTAAAGTCTCCACAAAAACCTTTAACAGCCATCATGGGCGGTGCCAAGGTATCTACCAAAATCACCATCATCGAAAACATGTTGGGCAAAGTGGACAACCTGATTATTGGTGGCGGAATGATTTTTACCTTTGTAAAAGCTATGGGCGGAAACATTGGGGCTTCTCTTTGTGAGGACGATTACCTTGACTTAGCCAAGAAAATTGTAGAAGAAGCAAAAGTAAAAGGGGTGAACCTGATTATTGCTTCAGATTGTGTTGCGGCCGATAAATTTTCCAACGATGCCAACACTGAGGTGTGTGCGGCGGGCAGCATTAAAGACGGCTGGATGGGACTGGATGTAGGTCCTGAAACCATTGCCACTTTTAAAGAAGTAATTGGAAACTCCAAAACTATTTTGTGGAACGGACCTGCTGGCGTGTTCGAAATGGATAACTTCGCTGCAGGAACCAAAGCCATTGGCGATGCCATTGTGGATGCCACCTCAAAAGGCGCATTCTCGCTAGTTGGAGGAGGTGATTCCGTTGCTGCTGTAAATAAATTTGAAATTGCCGATAAGGTATCTTACATCTCTACCGCAGGTGGCGCTTTGCTGGAATACCTGGAAGGCAAAGAACTTCCCGGCATCAAAGCCATCAGAGGTTAAAACGATACGCATTCCGATAGGAATAAAAGCCCGGAGTAACTCTTCCGGGCTTTTTTATGCGACGAACTTTTATGTTTTAACAGTTCAAATTAAGCAGCTGGTATAGTTTTTGAAGGAGTATGGCAGACAATTAAAATATCGTACCATGAAAATCCATTATCTCCTTCTTTCTGCCTTACTTTTGGCTTCGTCTACCGTTCTGGCTCAGGTACCGGAAACCAATCCTGCCAATAAAACCTACAATTTAAGTGATGTAGATCAGGAGCCCGTTTTTTCAAAAGGCCGAATGACTGCACGTCAATTTCTGGATTTTTACCTGCAATACCCGCAACAGGCGCTGGAAAATAAGGTGGAAGGTGTAGTCATGCTATCGTTTACCATACAGGTGGATGGAGAGGTGACGGATGCCAGGGTATTACAGGGAGTAGATCCGGCACTGGATGCAGAAGCAATGC
>JAUIMD010000333.1 GCA_030433225.1 Bacteroidia bacterium | reverse complement strand
TTTTTCTTCTGTAATCAGGAGCATCTTCGACTCCGGATGTTCATTGATAAAGGTTTGTTTTTTGGCCGTAACATCCAATTGAAAACGCTTAACGTAATAAAATCCTTGTTCCGCATCAAAAAATACGACCGAATATACCTTACGGCTATCAAATTTTTCGATGGTTAAAATGTTGTTTTCGTAATGGTTGGAAAGGTCGAACCCGGTATGGTAAAATTCTCCGTTTTCTGTGATCACCAAAATCTTATCTTCCCCTTTAAACTCTCCTAAAAATTTCCCCCGGCCCTCGGAGTTTAGCCGAAGTACATCGGCATCAAAGTAAATTTTTCTTCCTCCCAGGGTGCTTACACCTTTTTGTTTCAGCGAAATTTTATGAATGTCGTTTTTAGTTAGGATATTCCCCATCGATCCACGTCCTTTAATGGCCAGTTCGCTAAAGTCCGTTTCAAAAACAAGGCTGCGCAGGCGGGGTTTAGGCTTAAGCAGCACCCGTATGGTTTCGGCTTCGCCATTGGGGTTGGCGGTAAAATACACCACTTTCGAGCCTTCTGTTCCTTTTGTTAAATCGTATTCCTTATCCCGCGTGGTACCGGTAACCGAAAATCGTTTCATGTAATAATTACCGGCCTTGCCATCTTTGTACACGGCGTTGTAAATGGTACGTTTATCGTTTTTCTTAAAAATGGCAATGTGTATGATATTTTTCCCGACAAACAGTTTTTCTGCCACTTTTCGAATGACATAGGTACCGTCTTTGTAAAACATAATCACATCATCAATGTCTGAACAATTGCTAATGAATTCGTCTTTTCGCAGGCTGGTGCCTATAAATCCTTCCTCGCGGTTTATGTACAGTTTTTCGTTAGCTACCACTACTTTGGTTGCCTCAATGGTTTCGAAATTCCGTATTTCTGTTTTGCGCGGGAAATGCTTGCCATACTTGGCTTTTATCCCTTTAAACCAATCAATGGTATAGGGTATGATGTTTTTAATGTGGTTTTCAACTTCTTTCAGTTCCTTTTCAATGGTTAACAGGCGATCATTGGCTTTGTCTTTATTAAAACGCAGGATACGGCCCATTTTTATTTCAAAAAGTTTTTCAATGTCCTCGTGAGTTACGGGGCGGTACAAGTGTTTGGTAAAAGGCTCCAACCGCGTAGCAATGTGCTGTATAGCTGCTTCCCGGTTTTTGGCATCTTCGTAGCCTTTGTCCTTGTAAATACGTTCTTCAATAAATATTTTTTCGAGAGAAAGGCTATGCCATGCCTCCTGTAGTTCTCCTTTTCTAACCTCAAGTTCCTGTTTTAATACACTTACCGTATTGTCGGCATTGGTACGCAAAACATCACTCACCCCAATAAAATGGGGCTTGTTGTCGTAAATAACACAACAATTGGGCGAAATGCTAACTTCACAATCTGTGAAGGCATAAAGCGCATCTATGGTTTTATCGCTGGAGGTACCGGCGGCCAGGTGCACCAGAATCTCTACCTTTTCAGCGGTATTGTCATCCACCCGCTTTATTTTAATTTTTCCTTTATCGTTGGCTTTTAGGATGGATTCAATTAGAGTGGATGTGGTTTTTCCGTAAGGAATATCGTTAATTACCAGGGTTTTATTGTCGAGTTTCGATATTTTGGCACGAACCTTCACATTGCCTCCGCGTATGCCATCGTTGTATTTTGAAACATCCACAAATCCACCCGTTAAAAAATCGGGGTACAGTTCAAATGCCTCCTGGTTTAAATGGGCGATGGCGGCATCAATCAGCTCGTTAAAGTTGTGCGGCAGTATTTTGGAATTTAACCCTACTGCAATGCCTTCTACCCCCTGGGCCAGCAATAATGGAAATTTTACCGGCAGGGTTACCGGTTCGTTGTTTCGGCCGTCGTAAGAGAGTTTCCAGGTAGTTACCTTTGGACTAAACAGCACATCCAGTGCTAATTTAGACAAACGAGCCTCGATGTACCGGGGGGCCGCAGCTCCGTCGCCCGTCAAAATGTTTCCCCAGTTTCCCTGTTGGTCAATGAGCATTTCCTTTTGCCCCAGTTGCACCAGTGCATCCCCAATGGAGGCGTCACCGTGGGGGTGAAACTGCATGGTATGCCCGATAATGTTTGCCACCTTATTGTACCGTCCATCATCCATCCTGCGCATGGAATGCAAAATACGACGTTGTACAGGTTTTAGACCATCGTTAATGTGAGGCACGGCGCGTTCCAGAATTACATATGATGCGTAATCCAGAAACCAGTCCTGGTACATGCCCGATAGCTTTAATTTGGGATGTTCCTCGTAATGTTTATGCACTTCCCCGTTCTCTGCGTCGGGATCGGAAATGTTTTGTTCATCTATGCTCATAACACCTTTGCTTGTACCCTCTTAGTTTATTGTATTGCTTCTTCTTCCACCACGTCTTCTTCCACCACCAGGTTGTCAATAATAAAGTTTTGACGGTCGGGAGTGTTTTTACCCATGTAAAAGGTAAGCAGGTCGTTTATCTGATCCTGCTTTCGCAAACCCACCCGATCGAGCCGGATTTTTTCGCCGATAAAATGCTTGAATTCATCGGGTGAAATTTCTCCCAAACCTTTAAATCGGGTGATTTCGGCAGTAGATCCCAGTTTTGCCAGGGCCTCTGTTCGCTCCTGATCAGAGTAGCAATAATGGGTTTCCTTTTTGTTACGCACCCTGAAAAGCGGTGTTTGCAAAATGTATACATGCCCCTTGCGTACCAGTTCGGGGAAAAAATTCAAAAAGAAGGTCAATAACAACAGACGTATATGCATGCCATCCACATCGGCATCCGTGGCAATTATTACTTTATTGTAGCGCAAGGTATCCAGCCCGTCTTCAATGTTTAAGGCCGCCTGAAGCAGATTAAATTCTTCATTTTCGTACACTATTTTCTTTGTCAGTCCAAACGTATTCAAGGGTTTTCCTCGTAAGCTAAAAACCGCCTGGGTATTTACATTGCGCGATTTGGTGATGCTTCCGCTGGCAGAATCTCCCTCGGTTATAAATATTTGTGTATCGTCGCGCTGGTCTCCTTTATCATCGTTCAGGTGAAAACGGCAATCGCGCAGTTTTTTGTTGTGCAAACTAACTTTTTTGGCCCGTTCTTTGGCAATTTTTTTAATGCCGGCCATGGCCTTCCGTTCCTTCTCCGACTCCAGTATTTTTCGCAGCAATACCTCATTGGTCTCCTCATTTTTGTGCAGGTAGTTGTCGAGTTCCTTTTTTAAAAAGTCGTTTACAAACTGCCGCACGGTTGGCCCGTCAGGCCCCATATCACGAGAGCCGAGTTTCGTTTTGGTTTGCGATTCAAATACCGGCTCTTCCACCTTTACACTCACTGCAGCAATCATCCCGTTACGAATGTCGCTTAAATCGAAATTTTTATTGTAAAACTCCCGTATGGTTTTGGCAACCGCTTCCCTGAAGGCTATTTGATGAGATCCGCCCTGGGTGGTATGTTGACCGTTAACAAATGAATAGTACTCCTCACCATACTGATTTCCGTGGGTCATGGCAATTTCAATATCGTCACCACTCAGGTGGATGATGGGGTACAAACCGGGAGCCGTCATGGTATCGTTCAATAAATCACAAAGGCCGTTTTTTGAAAAGTAGCGCTTTCCATTTAAATAAATAGACAAACCACGGTTCAGGTACACATAGTTTTTTATAAGTGCCT
>JAUIMD010000332.1 GCA_030433225.1 Bacteroidia bacterium | reverse complement strand
CTGATTTTAGCGGAAAAGTAATTTTAGTTGCCGACGACGAAGAGTTTATACATGTGTTGTTTCGCAATTATTTAACTGCCACCGGCGTACGCGTACTGAGTACCTACGATGGTGCCCATACGGTAGAAACCATCCAATCCGATACGCCTATAGATTTGGTTTTGCTGGATATGCGTATGCCCGAAATGAATGGGGAAGATGCGGTTATAGAAATTCGAAAACACAACCCTACCCTTCCGGTTATTGCGCAAACTGCGTATGCTTTTGAGGGGGACAAGGACCGCTTTTTGGCAGCCGGTTGTACCGATTATCTTTCAAAACCTATTAAAGAAGATGAATTGTTACAGTTGCTAAGCCGTTATTTACTGGGGTAAGCAAGGGGATAAAGCAACAGGTTAACGGCGTAACGCATTAAAAAAAACAAACATGTCAGGTCACAGTAAATGGTCAACCATTAAGCGTAAAAAAGGGGCGTTGGATTCAAAGCGCTCCAAAATATTTTCCCGTCTTTCGAAAGAAATTACAATTGCAGTAAAAGAAGGGGGCGGAGCGGATATAGAAGCCAATGCACGGCTGCGCCTGGCGGTGCAAAATGCTAAGGGGCAAAACATGCCTAAAGATGTTATTGAGCGCGCCATTAATCGGGGAGATAAGGATGACAGCAACCTGGTGGAGATGAATTTTGAAGGCTATGGGGTTGGGGGTGTTGCCATATTTGTGGAATGCCTTAGTGACAATAACAACCGTACGGTTGGAGCTATACGGGCCATTTTTACCAAAGCTGGGGGTAGCCTGGGTACCAATGGCTCACTTGGGTTTATTTTTGACAGGAAAGGGGGTTTTGAGTTTCTTTTGCCGGATGGCACGGACAGGGACGAACTGGAGCTGGATTTGATTGAAGCCGGAGCTGAAGCCATGGAAGTAGACAATACCTACCTTACAGTGACCTGTGCCATGGAAGATTTTGGTGCCCTTCATAAAAAGTTGCAGAACCTTGAAATTACCCCTGAAAAGGCTGAATTGCAGCGGATACCCACTTTGTACAAAGCCCTTTCCATCGAAGAGAGTAGAAAAGTTTTGCGCATGATCGATGATTTTGAAGACAATGATGACGTACAAAACGTATGGCATAACCTTGAAATGACGGATGAACTTCAGGAAGCGCTGACTGCAGAAGAATAAAAACAAAAAACACACAAATTGAATACCATCTACAACGCAACTTTGGTGGAGCAGTTTTGGCTTCGCATGCAAGCCGGGAAAAAAGCCGTATTATTCGGACATAAAAACCCCGATGGAGATGCATTGGGAGCAACGCTGGCAATGGCACAACTGCTCGAAAACAGCGGGTTGTCAACCCGTGTCATTGTTCCGGATGCCTTTCCAGGTTTTTACAGTTGGATGCCAAAAGCCGATACCGTTTGGGTGTACGATGGCAATGAACAGGCCTGCGAAGAAGCGATTCAGCAGGCAGATGAATTGCTGTTTATGGATTTTAACCAATATGGCCGCCTGGGAAATATCACTAAAAACATAGTGCTGGAACCCCAAAAGGTGGTATTGATTGATCATCATCCCAACCCATGTTCCGATGTGGACATGCTGTTTTCGCATCCTGCTGCATCTTCCACTTGCGAAATGGTATACCGTTTGGTGGCGGAAGGAAACAAGCACGACTTGCTGAATGCCGGCATTGCCGCCTGCCTGCTTACCGGTATGGTTACCGATACCGGAGGTTTTTCGTACAATGCAGAAACCCCTGATTTTTTTGGCGTGGTATCGGCTCTGCTGACCGCCGGGGCGGTAAAAAGCGAAGTTTTTAACCAGGTATTTTACAACAATAACGAGTCGCGTTTTAGGCTGCTGGGAACGGTTTTGCAAAACAACCTGAGCCTTAATTATTCGCTTGGTGTGGCCGTAATGTGGCTTTCGGCCAGTGATTTGGAACGCAATGGTTTTCAAAAAGGCGATACCGAAGGTTTTGTCAATATGCCATTGAGCATTCGCGGAATCCAAAAGAGTGTGTTGGTCACCGAGCATGCAGATGAAGTAAAGCTTTCATTCCGTTCGCAGGGAGATGCTGCCGTTAATGGGTTTGCCGAAAAATATTTTAATGGGGGAGGACACCGGAACGCTGCCGGAGGCCACTCGAAAGAGTCATTTGAAAACACATTGAAACGCCTGATGAAAAACCTGGAAAAGTTATGAGCCTAAAAACTGGAGTACTTACCGGAATATTGTTTGCAGGGCTGATGGTGGGGTGCAATTCCAACAAAAAAAAGCAGCCTGCCTATTCGCAGCAGGAAGTTCAGGAGGCATTGTTGGCTTACAACAAACGCCTTGCAGAGCACATTAAGGCCGAAATAGAGGCTTTTGTACAAGCCTCGCAAGATTCGTTTCAACGGGCCGAGGAAGGATATTATTTCAGAACTGTTGGGCAGGGGAACGGGATTTATCCGCAGGAAAATGACCGGGTATATTGCCGGGTGGTTTTTTCAATGTTGGATGGAACATTATGTTACCCTGAAAAGACAGAAAAAATAGAAGAATTTGTAGTGGGCAAAAATACCCTCACCATCTTAAATCATGCGCTTAAAAAAGTGGATGTAGGGGGCGAAATTCAGGCCGTAGTAAGTCCATACATGGGGTTTGGGTTAAATGGCGACGGAAAAAACATTCCTCCGGCAAGGGCATTTCTGGTAAATATTTCCTTATTAAAGGTTAATAGTGAAGGCATAAAATAGCAATCCACCACATTTTATTATTTTTGTCGCGATTTGCGCGTGCAATCATACATAAACTGAAAATACAACGCATAACACATACATGAAGTACACTACATTTTTAGCAGCATTCTTTCTTTTAGTTGTGAGCTTAGCATCATGCAGTGAAAAAAAACACCGCAGAAAAACTGCCGAAGAAGTATCGCAGCTTCAATTTTACATTGAAGAAGCCACCAAGCTGGATACCAACTACAACCATATCTACAAAACAGAAACCGAGATGTATTACATCTACAGCGATTCAGGCAAAGGGTTTTACCCGGTTGCCGGTGATATGGTTTCGGTACGTTATACCTGCTACTACCTGGATTCTGTTTTAATTAACAATAACCTGCTTAATCCTAATCCCATGCAATTTACCTTGGGTGCAAATATATCAAGCAATAGTTTTCCGCTGGATATACAAGGATTGCATATTGGTATTGGATTAATGCGAAACGGTGGAAAGGCTACCTTTTTAATTCCATCTACCCTGGCGTATGGCGGAAACGGAAAATACGACGTGCCTGGATATACTACCCTGAGGTTTGAAGTGGAAATTACCGACCTCATTAAAGCAGGAACACAGTAATCGTCCGAATTTATCATCCGGTATTTTAGTTCCAATTTCGTATACATTCACTTATTGTAAATGCCTGGTAGGGTGAATGCACCTGCATTGACATCCCCAAAAAAAGGTGTTACATTTATGCCCGTATTGCCGTAATTGGCAGAACAATAAACAAAAAAGAGGCGCTATGTATGCTTTACATGTAATTGAAAATGAGTTTCTTCGGGTGGCGGTGAATCCTATTGGTGCAGAGCTGTTTAGTATTTTCGATAAAAAGGATAAAATGGAGATGCTGTGGCAGGGCAACTCTGAATTTTGGGGAAGCAGAGCGCCCGTATTGTTCCCCATTGTTGGGGGCTTGAAAAA
>JAUIMD010000331.1 GCA_030433225.1 Bacteroidia bacterium | reverse complement strand
GTTGAATGTAATTCCCTTCGCATTTCTCGCCAAATATTTCGTCGATGAGTTTCCCTTTTCCCATGGTCTCATTCACCTCCACATTCAATTGCTTGCATACTTCACGCAACTGTCCTTCATCCATGCCGTTAATATCAATTCCGGTATGTTCCTGAATGGCATCAATCATTGAAATGCGCTTAAACGGTCGTTTAAAGTCAATTTCCTTATCTCCCACAGTCACTTTTGTGGTTCCGTGCAAATCCATGGCAATTTTCTCCACCATTTCTTCGGTAAAGTCCATCATCCAATTGTAGTCTTTATAAGCCACGTATATTTCCATGGCCGTAAATTCCGGGTTGTGTGTACGGTCCATTCCCTCGTTGCGGAAATTTCGCGAAAATTCGTACACACCGTCAAATCCACCCACAATTAAACGTTTCAGGTAAAGCTCGTTAGCTATACGCAGATACAAGGGAATATCCAGGGCATTGTGGTGGGTAATAAACGGACGGGCAGCGGCTCCTCCGGGAATCGATTGCAGTACAGGGGTATCCACCTCAAGGTATCCACGCGCATTAAAAAACTCGCGCATGGAGTTGAATATTTTGGTTCGTTTTACAAACGTATTCTTCACCTGGTCGTTTACCACCAAATCCACATAACGCTGGCGATACCTCAATTCAGGGTCTGAAAATGCATCGTACACCGCACCTTCTTTCTCTTTTACAATGGGCAATGGTCGGATGGATTTTGCCAGCACCGTAAGCTGAGTAACATGTACGGATACGGTACCGGTTTGGGTTCGAAAAACCTTCCCTTTCACGCCGATAAAATCGCCAATATCCAACAATTTTTTAAATACGGTATTGTAGAGGCTTTTATCCTCATCCGGACAAATATCGTCGCGCGAAATGTACACCTGAATGCGCCCTTCAGCATCTTTAATTTCGGCAAAGGAAGCCTTCCCCATTATACGGCGGCTCATAATTCTACCGGCTAACGAAACTTCCTCCAAATCTTCATTTTCCTCAAACTGCTTCACCACTTTTTTGGATGTGTGGGTCACATCGTATTTCTCGGGTGGATAAGGATTTATGCCCAAATCACGCAATTCCTGCAAACTATTTCTTCGAATTATTTCCTGCTCACTTAACTCCAGTAAATGAAGATTTGCCATGGTAGTATGTTCTAAATTTTAAAAAAACGGTGCAAAGATAGCACTTTCATTCAAATGTTAAGGCGGTATTTCACAATGCATTTTACGTAAACCGCAAACCTACGGCTGCATTAATTTGCATGTTGAACCCGTACCCCTATCCCCTTCCTTCCACATTTGTTCTTATATTTGCACGACTCACCTTTAGAGTTTCAAGTTTTGGACATCCAAAGTAATTAAACATAAAACCATAAAGTACATGTTACCATCCATTAACCCCACTACCACCGCTGCTTGGAAAGCGCTGGAACAACATTTTGCTTCGTTTAAAAACACCCACATCACTGAACTTTTTAAAAAAGACAGCCAACGTTTCGAGAAATACTCGATGACCTTTGAGGACATTCTGATTGATTATTCGAAAAACCGGTTAGACGATACGGCCCTCTCCCTATTGGTACAGCTTGCCGAGGAATGCGGTTTAAAACAAGCCATTAACAGCATGTTTTCGGGAGAAAAAATTAACAAAACCGAAGACCGTGCCGTATTGCATGTGGCACTGCGCAACCGTAGCAACACCCCTGTTTTGGTGGATGGAAAAGATGTAATGCCTGAGGTAAACGCCGTACTGGATCAAATGAAGGAGTTTTCAGAAAACATTATCTCCGGTACCTGGAAAGGATACTCCGGCAAACCCATTACCGACATTGTGAACATTGGTATTGGAGGATCAGATTTAGGTCCGTTAATGGTCACCGAAGCCTTAAAGCCATACAAAAAGGAAAACATAAACCTGCACTTTGTTTCCAACGTGGACGGTACTCACATTGCCGAAACCCTGAAAAAAGTGAACCCGGAAACCACCTTATTTATAGTGGCATCCAAAACCTTTACAACACAGGAAACCATGACCAATGCCAACTCGGCAAAGGATTGGTTCCTTGCGGCGGCAAAAGAAGAAAAATTTGTGGCCAACCATTTTGTGGCCCTATCTACCAATGCCAAGGCTGTTGCAGCGTTTGGAATCGACACCAAAAACATGTTCCGCTTTTGGGATTGGGTAGGCGGACGTTATTCGGTTTGGTCGGCCATTGGTCTTTCGGTGGCCTGCGGCATTGGGTTCGACAATTACCTTGCCCTGCTGGAAGGAGCGCATGCCATGGACTTACACTTTAAAGAAGCTGATTTTAAAGAAAATGCCCCCGTTTTATTGGCACTCATCGGCATTTGGTACAACAATTTTTACGGTGTAGAAACCGAAGCTATTTTGCCTTACGACCAATACATGCATAGATTCTCGGCCTATTTTCAGCAAGGAAATATGGAAAGCAACGGAAAATATGTTGACCGGGGGGGCAATAAGGTAAAATACCAAACCGGCCCAATTTTATGGGGAGAACCCGGTACCAACGGACAGCATGCTTTTTACCAGCTCATTCACCAGGGCACAAAATTAATTCCCTGCGATTTTATGGCACCCGCCATTAGCCACAACCAATTGAGTGACCATCACCCAAAATTGCTGGCCAACTTCTTTGCGCAAACCGAAGCAATGATGGTAGGAAAATCTGAAGAAGCAGTAATTGCAGAACTTATAAAATCAGGAAAAACAGGTGAAGACATTACCGTATTGGCTCCCTTTAAAGTGTTTCAGGGCAATATTCCAACCAATTCCATTTTATTTAAACAACTAACACCGCGCACCTTAGGTGCACTTATTGCCATGTACGAACAAAAAATATTTGTACAGGGAATTATCTGGAACATTTTTAGTTTCGACCAATGGGGTGTGGAATTGGGCAAACAACTGGCCAATCAAATTTTACCCGAATTAAGCGGTAACGAAGAAGTAACTGCGCATGACGGCTCCACCAACGGCTTAATAAATGCCTACAAAAAAATGCGCTAATCAACGCATAGGTTATACTCTTAAAAAAATAGATTGTCAGTTTACGGCAATCTATTTTTTTTCCAGATAATAGCATCACCAGCTCCTAAAAAGCCTCGTTTCACCCATTTAATTTCAAAGAATTCTCAACTCAAAAAATAACGGGCTTGGATTATTTGCCAATCGGTCACCCTACTTCCACAAAAACACTATTCACCTGATTTAGTAGCACATAAAATTCTATTGTTCAAAATCACCCACCCCAATACTGTTCAAAATGTCCTAATTTTATCCTTATTTGTCCAATCATTATCCAAGCAAAAGGCAAATCTTACCTACTTTTATTTTTCGATTGACATTAAATGCATTCCTTTTCATTGAGGTGCACGTTTAATGCATCCAAAATTGGAAAACCAAGTGATTACGGAGAACATGATTCGCAACGTTTTAAAAATTGTATTTTTAGCTATTTGTGTTTACGCATCCGGCCAAGCGGCCACAAATTATTACGTTGACAGCAGTGGGATTTTGCGGGATGCCCAACACAAGGAGGCCTCTTTTTACGGTGTAAACTACACCTTGCCATTTGCGCATGCCTATCGTGCCGCCGCGCATTTTTCCGTAGACTATCAAAAAGCCATTCAGCAGGATGTGTACCATTTTGCACGCCTGGGGTTT
>JAUIMD010000330.1 GCA_030433225.1 Bacteroidia bacterium | reverse complement strand
TAAGGTTTAAAGAGAAAACTACTTACTGGTATGTTGCTTAATCAGGTGTTTTAAGGCTGAAACAGGGTAAATTCCAGAGCCAGACCATACTTCTTTGCCGGACTTAAAGAGTTTTAGGGTAGGTACAGTTCTGATGCCAAAGGAAGTAGCCAGTTTATTGTTCTTATCCACATCTACCTTTAAAATTATTAAATCTTCTCCCATTTCATTTTTCACTTGCTTAAGAATAGGAGCCATCGTTTGACAAGGGCCACACCACTCAGCAAAGAAATCCACTAAAACGGGAGTTTCATTATTTATGATGTTCTGAAACCTGCTCATCATTCTTCTTTTTGGGTTTAAAAAATAAATCCTTAACAATTTCACCAACCAGGTATCCCATTAATGCTCCATATATCATGGTGTTGTGCCATTGTGAAGTGATGGGACAAGTACCACTGGAACAACCAATTTTGAACCAATACACATAGCCGACAACCGCACCAATACACGTAAATATGATCCGGTACATCCACAATTTTGATTTGTTGTTTACATTCATCAATTTCTTTTTTAGGCAGCAAGGTATCAAATTTTATACCAACATTCATATATCAACATATATAAATATTAATTAAGCAAAAGCCGTGTATCTTATTAAAAACAGCGTCAAAAAGGATGAATATATTTACTATTTTTGTGCGCATTACAAGAATATTATGAGTAAACTAACCATAACTGCTTGCTTCCTGTTGCTTATTACCGCTTTTCAGGTGTTGGGTCAGGCAAGCACTGACGAATTGACAGAAAAGAAGGTAACCATTAACGGTCAGAATTACTACTTATACCAGGTACAACCCAGTGAAGGGCTATTTCGCATAAGCCAAAAATTTGGCGTCTCGCAGCAGGATATTTTAAAGGCAAACCCTGGCATAGAAGCGGGTCTGAAGGTAAGCCAGGTAATTAAAATTCCTGTAATTCCCGGTAGAAACAGCAGTGATGTAGAATTAGTTAAAAGCAATAAGTACTTGTACCACAAGGTAGAAAAAGGGCAAACATTGTTTTTTATTTCCCGACAATATGGTGTTAGTGAACAGGAAATTATTGCACTCAATCCGGGATCAGACAAAAATTTAAAAATTGGGTTCGAACTCCGTATTCCTAAAAAACAAGGGAAGGAGCAAACAAATGAATCGGACAAAAACTTTGTTTTGCATGAAGTAATGCCTAGGGAAACCCTGTATAGTATTTCGCGCCAGTTTGGGGCACCCATTGAGGCAATACTTGCTTTAAATCCCGGACTTGAGTCAGGCGTTCTTCAGATAGGCACCAGCCTTAAAATTCCAAACCAAGCTTTTGCCTCTCCCGCTCCGAAAGCGGCAACCAAAACTCTTCCTTTGGAAGATGACCGTTATATTTATCACAATTTACTGGCTGGTGAAACCCTTTACTCCATAGGTAAAAAATACAATGTGGATGTAAAAGAGCTGATGGAAAGCAATGGTATTAATGACGTTACTGATATAAAAACAGGGTATTTATTGCTTATCCCGAAAGGTGAATCCGTGGGTGCTGTTTCTGCTACTTCAGGTGAATTAACAGCAAACAAACCGGCACCGGATTATTTTATTCATGAAACAGGTAAAAACGAATCCTTGCGCTACCTCAGTGAAAAATATAAGGTTGATGCAAAAAAAATAATGGCCTTAAATCCTGACATTAAGGATCGTAAATGGAACAAATTAAAAAAGCGGTCAGCCATCAAAATTCCTGTTACAAAAAAATCCACCCCAAAATCCGATGTAAAAACTGTAGATGATACTAAATTGAATCAGCATATAGCTGATAGTATGCTGCTCATAAAATCGTTTATAGCCGGGTGCGACACTTCAGGCATTAAAGGTGCCATTAATGTGGCATTTTTAGGCCCGTTTTACCTGGATATCAATGACTCTATAAACTGGGTGGAAGATGGCGATTCATTGGGTATGCCAAAATATAAGGCCCGGTACCCAAAGGAGATTTACCCGCAATACAATATTTTCAGAGAATTTTATTTTGGATCGTTATTGGCCATCGATTCCCTTAAAAGTCTGGGCATTTCGGTGAATGTGTATACATACGATGTTAAACGCACCCCCAACGATAACGGTTCTCTGAAAAAAGTATTGGCCCTACCTGAACTGCAACAAATGCACGTTATTTTTGGCCCCGCTCATGGAAACCAGGTGCCTGCCGTCGCTGATTTTTGCCGTACCCATGGCATAAAAATGGTGCTACCCTTTGGACAAACCCACCAGAGTGTGGATGACAATCCGAACCTTTATTGCCTGAATGCACGGGAATCGTTACTGTACCCGGAAGTATCCAAACACATTGTGGAAATGTATGCCGACGACAATATTATTTTAGTAACCGGTAATACCAAAGACGACAGGCAGGAGCTGTTTAGTGCGGCCATGCGCGATGCCATTTTTCAGAAACGCATGCAAAATCAATCGGCGCAAGCCTATTATGAGGTTAATTTTGAACAGGATGGCATTGCCGGAATTGAAAGACTAACCGATAAAAACAAACGCAGTATCGTAATAATAGCCAGCAAAGACAAAAAACTGTTTAATGCTATTTTGCCCAGCCTTTATTACCTCAAAAGCAAAAAAAATTATCCGGTTTCACTTTTTGGATTTCCTGAATGGATGCGGGCAACCGTAAGTGATTTAAAGTATATGTTTGAGCTGAATACCGTAGTATTTAATCAATATTATGTGGATTATTCGGATGCTCAGGTTACCCAAGTATTGGCAAAATATACCCAATGGTTTGGCAGTGAACCTACCATTGCGCACCCAACAGAAGGTATCCTGCATCCTAACAACGGATTATTGGGTTATGATGCAGCATATTACTTTATTAAGGGCCTAAAAATGTACGGCCCATCTTTTGACCGCTGTATGCCTGGTGAAGAAATAGAGTTAACCGAATCGGAGTTTTATTTTAAACGGGAAAATCCCTGGGGTGGATTCAGCAATAAGCACATTAATTTCATTAATTTTTCAGAAGATTACGACCTGTATATGATGGGTTCGCAGGAAAATTAGGACGATTAGCGTCCAAATAGGTTATCCCTTTTAAAATATTTGTCGGGCAATTTGTTTCACACTGTGGCGTGCCATCATGGTATAAAAATGCAAATTGGGTACCCCTGCCTCCATCAACTCCTTCGCCTGGTATATACACCATTCAATGCCTACCTCAATGGCCTGTGCATCTGTTTGGCATTTCAACAATTCAACGGACAAGGCCTCCGGAAGATCCACATGAAACACTACGGGTAACACATGTACCTGATTGAGCATATTTATAGGTTTTAGTCCGGGTATGATGGGCACGTTTATCCCTATCTTTCTGCAGGCCTCCACAAAAGCAAAAAATTTTGTGTTGTCAAAAAACATTTGGGTTACAATGTACTCCGCGCCAAGGTCTACTTTATGCTTTAACCATTGCAGGTCGGTTTTTAAGTTGGGGGCTTCCTCATGTTTTTCAGGATATCCGGCCACTCCATAGGAAAAAAACGGTTTATCCGATAGGCCGTGCTCCGACCCATCCAGGTATTTCCCACGGTTCCAACGGTTTATTTGATGCTGCAATTCAGAAGCATGGGCATGCCCGTTTTCCATCGGTTGAAAATTCCGCTCGTGTTTGGCCTTGTCGCCCCGCAACACCAAC
>JAUIMD010000329.1 GCA_030433225.1 Bacteroidia bacterium | reverse complement strand
CATGGTCAGGGAAGCTGAGTTTCACAGCATCCTTAATTTTCCGGTTTAAGGCGGAAAGGGTCAGGTGGTTTTGCGGCTTCATTTTTTCAGCAGCTTTTGGGTGTAAGTGCCCTCCTGCGTACCCACTCTTAGCACATATACGCCTTGCGGCAGGGTGTTTGTTTTTATATAATAAAACTGCTCTTGTGTGGCAATACCTTCGCTTTTTACCAGCCTTCCGGTAACGCTGTACATTTCTACGTGTATGGGGGTGGTGCTACCGGGCAAAACAAAACGTATGTAATCATGAAACGGGTTAGGAAATACCTGCAGCATGTCATGCGTGGTGTCGGGGAGCGTAGTAGCCAGGTTATAGGCTTTGTAAATGTCGGGTATGCCATACCCAAGGTACATATCGGGCCCTAAAAACTGATGGGCGTTTTGTTGTGCCAGTTCAACAATCTGGGAGGCGGAATAGTGGGGTAGGGCCTGCCATAACACGGCCAGCATGCCACATAAAATAGGCGACGAAAAACTGGTGCCGTTGTTGAAGCCATAATCTCCGTTTGGAAACTGAACCACCGATAAATACCCTTTGGCACAAAGGTTGGGCTTTACGCGCCCATCCGCCGAGTATCCCCGGGAGCTGAAGGGAGTGTACACACTATCAGCAAGGGTACCGTTTACCTGCGCTCCTACGGAACCTACTCCAACCACCCCCCTGGCATCGGAAGGGGAAATAAGTTTTTTGTAGGGAACATTGCCTTCGTTGCCGGAACTGGAGGTGATAATCATGCCTTTTTTTGCTGCCAGTTCGGCGCCAATGCTGGTACGCAGGGTGGCACCGTCCATGTCACTGTATGTGTTGCTTTCAAAAGGCGCATCCCAAAAATAATACCCCAGCGAAGAATTTATCAGGTCGGCCCCTAAGGAGTCAGCGAGTTCGGCCCCGGCAATCCAATAATCCATTTCAACCGGTTGTTCTGATGCGGCATCTTCTGTACGTATGAGGTAGTAAGTGGCATTGTAGGCGGTTCCTACCAAAACCCCCGGGGCATAAGCTCCCATGGTGGACAGCACTTCCATGCCATGGTAATGCTCCCGGTAAATATCGCTGGAGGGATTTACAAAGTCGTGTGTTCCAAGAATTCTTCCTTCATTGTACAAATGTTGTAAGGAAGGTACTTTGTCGGCATTTAGAAATCCGGCATCTAAAACAGCAATCAGCATGCCTTCACCGGTAAAACCGGCCTGATGCATTTTATGGCCGTTGTGCAGGGAGATTTGTGTGTACGATGGGCCATACATTGATTCTGTGGTATCGGAAACCCATGTGCGGTGCTGATTCTCAAGCTTTAACCGTGCCGATTTTGTGAGCGGTTCCACCCAAGACAACTGTACCGTATCTACAAATGATAAGGCCGAAATTAGCTCAGGTTGGCTGGTCTCAACGGTTAGTGCATTTAGCCATTTACTTTGGCAAAGTACCGTGGCGCCTGTTGCTTTTATGCTGTCCACATAGGATGGTGTCAGCGGTAAATCGGTCGAATCCATCGGAATACCTTGCCGCTCGCGGCGGTTGATGGCCCGCTCGCTTAAATAGGCTTGCGGGTTGTTGAGGGAATAAGGGCTGTTGTTTTTGTTGGAAAGTTTTACCCAGTATTTTGGTGTAGCAAAAGTGGCAATGCTTCCCGAAAAAAGGAGAAGCATTGCCACGCGTTGTATGGTGTATTGAAATTTCATCGCACAAAGATGTGCTAATTTACAAAAGTTCGCTGGCTAATTCGGATAAATATGACCGTTCGCCTTTTACCAGGTTTATGTGCGCAAATAAGTCCTGGTGTTTCATGCGGTCGGTAAGGTAAGCCAGGCCATTGGAATGTTCATCAAGGTAGGGCGAATCAATTTGCTGGATATCGCCGGTAAAAACCATTTTTGTGCCTTCTCCGGCGCGTGTTATAATGGTTTTAACTTCGTGAGGAGTAAGGTTTTGTGCCTCGTCAATTATAAAGAAGGTATCGGACAAACTTCGGCCACGAATATAGGCCAGTGGGGTGATCACAAACTTGTCTTCGTTTTGCAGGGCCTCTATTTCTTTAATTTCCCTCGAATTTGGGTTGAACTGATGTTTAATTACCGAAAGGTTGTCGAACAGCGGCAACATGTAAGGACCAATTTTTTGTTTCTCGTCGCCGGGTAAAAATCCCAGGTCACGGTCGGCAAGGGCCACAATGGGGCGGGCCAGTAAAATTTGGTCAAAATATTTATGTTGCTGCAATGCGGCTGCCAGTGCCAGTAAAGTTTTTCCCGTTCCGGCACGCCCGGTTAGGGCCACCAGTTTAATGTCATCGTCCAGCAGTACGTCCAGCGAAAATACCTGCTCGGCATTGCGCGGTTCAATGCCGTAACAACGCTCTTTCATCACTTTTTTTACATTGCCGGTAAACGCACTGTAACGAGCCAGTACACTGCTGCTGTTATTTTTTAGGATAAAACAGTCGTTGGGTTGCACCGTTTTTTTCAGTTTCAAATCGGCCACAGGTACGCCCTCGTTCGATTTGTACAACTCCGTAATAATTTCGGTATTAAACCCTTTGTACGTTACAATGGGTTTGTGCAATACGTCCGGGTCTTTTACTTTGTCGGTGGTATAGTCTTCCGATTGAATACCGAGCGACTTGGCCTTCATCCGCAGGTTAATGTCTTTGGATACAAAAATGGTGGAAACACGGCTGTTTTTGGCTTTTACCCAATGCGCAATCCCCAATATCAGGTGGTCGGTATTCCGGTCGATAAAGGTTTCCTGTATTTCGGGAGGGAATGGTTTGTTGGTAACAATAAACAGGCGTCCTTTATTTTCGCCCAGCGAAACGCCTTTTACAAATAAATCATCTCCGGCAAGCTTGTCTAATTCGCGTGTAAATTCCCGTGCATTGAAGTTAATTTGATCGTTGCCTTTTTTAAACCGATCAAGCTCTTCCAAAACGTAAATGGGCAGGTAAATATCATTTTCCTGAAACTGATAAATACACCTGAAATCGTGGAGAATCACATTCGTATCCAGTACGAAATTCTTTTTTCTTTTAGCCATGCGAAGTGTGTTTTACAGGTTTAACTTGCCACAATGTAATGATAATTCATTGCAATTAATTTAGCACTTTTGCATTTCGGCGGGTTGTTTGTAAACAAGTTATTAAAGACAGAAAAGCGCCCGCCACCGTAGCACATGAATTACGAAGAAACCCTTGATTTTTTATACCACCAATTGCCTGTTTTTCAGCGCGAAGGTAAAGCTGCTTACAAAGCCAACCTGAACAATACCCTGGCACTGGATGCTCATTTTGATCATCCGCACCGGTCATTTAAAACCGTGCATGTTGCCGGAACTAATGGAAAAGGTTCTGTGTCACATATGCTTAGCAGTGTTTTGCAGCATGCCGGTTATAAGGTGGGCCTGTATACGTCACCCCATTTGCTCGACATGCGCGAACGCATTAAAGTGAACGGGCAAATGTGTCCTAAAGATTTTGTGGTAGATTTTGTGGCCAAAAACATGACCGAAATTCAGGCTATAAAACCCTCCTTTTTTGAGTTGATGGTACTCATGGCCTTTTGTTATTTTAAGCAAGAGGCGGTGGATGTTGCCATTATTGAAGTAGGAATGGGAGGACGACTCGATTCTACCAATGTTATTACACCCGTACTCTCGGTTATTACCAATATTGGTTTGG
>JAUIMD010000328.1 GCA_030433225.1 Bacteroidia bacterium | reverse complement strand
TGGAGGCGGTGGGGCGGTTGTTGGCGGAATCGGAGTTGCCGGAGGAGGCGATTACGGAGACGTTTCGCGAACAATTATTGGATGCGAGCGACGATGAGCAGCGCGCGATGTTGTTGGAGGATCGCGAGGAGTTGTTTGAGCGTTTGGCTGACCGGTTCCGCCTTTTGTGGGAACGGGTAAAAACCGAATCGGGCTGGCTGCTGCAAAAAGGAACGGAGGTGTCTGAACAGCTTTCCACCATGTATTACCAAAAGGGATCAGATGGGCAGGTAAATGCGGATATTTCCAACTTTTTGGCCGAAACCCGAACCGCCATTGATCGCCTGCCTTACATTTACCAGCGGCTGTTTAAGCTGGAGGCCGTTTCAAAAGGCTACCTGTTTTTTAAGCGGCAGGAGGAGCTGGTAACCATGCGCAATGCCTACCACAACTGGCGTTTAAACCGCTTTGCGTCCCTTACCGTAATTGGTGAAAAAGGTGCCGGGGTAACATCCATGGTACAGCATTTTTTGCTGGATATTCCCTTGCCTCAATATACCGTGGACTTTAAAAACGTTCAGGATGGGTTCAGAGAACAGGTGTTTATTAATACCATAGCAGCCCGCCTGGGTTTACCCGATAACCTGAACAAGTACCAATTGGTGGAGGCACTGAACGGTTTAGAGGAAAAAACCGTCATCACCTTAGAGGGGCTGCAATACGTGTATTTACGCAAAGTGGACGGTTTCGAAGGCCTGAAGTTGTTTTTTGAACTGGCTTCCAATACCAATAAAAATATATTTTGGGTTTCTACCTGTACCGTTCATGCCTGGGCCTACCTCGAAAAAGTAATTCGCATAAGTGAATACATGGGCTATGTAGTTAAGCTGGGTGAATTTTCAAATGAAGAAATGATTGAAATTGTTACCAAACGGCACAAGGTGAGTGGGTACGATTTACAGTTTTTACCTTCGAAAGAAGACCTGGCGGGTAAGAAGTTTAAAAAACTATCGGCACTGGAGCAACAGGACTATTTGAGCAAACAGTTTTTTCAACACCTCAATCAATTGGCCAAAGGAAACATCAGCGTGGCTTTAATTTTTTGGCTGCGCTCGGCACACGATATTAAAGACAATGTATTAACCTTAAAGTCGATGAGTGATTTTGACAGCTCTTTTATCAAGGACCTGGAAAAAGATAAGTTGTTTGGACTGCATGCCCTTTTGCTGCATGATGGCCTTACTACCATTGATTTTTGTAAGGTAATGCGCTACAAACCTGAGTTGGGACAAATACGCCTGATGCAAATGCTTGACGATGGCTTGTTGCTTAAATTTGGCGAACGGTATGTTATTAATTTTTTATTGTACCGTACTACCATTAATGCCCTAACGGCACAAAATTTATTGCATTAATTTTTCACGCATGAAACGCTTCATACATATCATCCGTTGTGGGTTTACGGTATTGTTCCTTTTGGTGGCAACCGGGAGTTTTGCACAAACAAAAACCGAACCCGCACAAGCCGATACGGTTGTAAAACTGCTCAATACCCTGGTTACCTCGGTTGATTCGCTCAAAAATGCACCATCAAAAGCGGATAGTGGCAGCCGTGTTTTGCCCATTGAGGTAACGGCCATTATTGCGGATACCACTGAAATGGGAAGTGAAAATGCAGGACAAGAGTCGGGCAACCGAACCCTTAATTTAAATCGCGAAAACCTGGGAGTTCCCAACGTCGACGAAATTATTACGCCGTCAAAAATCTTTTGGACCATCGTTTTTTTATTGCTGGGTTACGTATTTATAAGGCTGATATCCGGTCTTTTAAACCGAATCGGAGAAAAGTCGACAAAATACCGGATTGCCATTAAGCGCCTCATACCCATTATTAAAATTGTGGGGTGGATTTTTGTTGTGTTTGTTATTCTGCAGGGTATAATTCGTCCGCCCAGGGCTACGGTTTTTGCTTTTTTCACCTCCATTGGGGTGGCCGTTGGGTTTGCTGCCCAGGATTTGCTGAAAAATATTTTTGGTGGATTAATGATTCTTTTCGACCGTCCGTTTCAAATTGGCGATAAAATTGAGGTAGGTGGTTCGTACGGGGAGGTGACCAAAATAGGTTTGCGTTCCACCCGCAATCTTACCGCCGACGATTCGGAAGTATCTGTACCCAATGCCGAAATGATGAACAGTTCCATTTCCAACTCCAACAGCGGACAAACCAATTGCCAGGTAGTGGCCGAAATTTACCTCCCCATTGATGTGGACACGCAACGCGTACGCAAAATTGCCATTGAGTCAGCATTGGTATCCAAATACATTTTTCTGAACAAGCCCGTAGCAGTAATTTTTGTCAATGAAATGCACCAGCGAAAAAGCCTGCTTAAAATGCGCCTGAAAGCGTATGTTTCTGATATCCGCTATGAGTTTGCTTTTAAAAGTGATATGACAGAAATTGTTTTAAAGGAACTGGTGAAAGAAGGAATTATAGATGCAAACACCCTGTAAGCTTCTTCCTCTGCATTAATTGTACTTGTCCGCATTTTCATCCGATACTACAAGTCTTTTGTAGTGCGCGCATATAGCCAAAAAACGTTCATTTTGTGGAAAACTTATCAACGGAAACTTGCCAAAAGGATACAATAAAGCTGCAAGCCCGTTTTTAAGCGGTTTTCGTTTGACTTTGTCCAACGAGTTCTGATATATTTGCTAAAGAATCTTAAAACAAAGTAGGCGCACAAAGCCTGAATTTTGATAAAAGCAACATTAACCTACCGTGCGAATAAATTTTCTGTTAAGGTGTAACATCTTTAACTAAAGTTACCCTACTATTTGGGGCATGTCCATCATGCCCCAATAGTTTTTTATACCCCCGGCGTTTTTGTTGATTGCCCGCATTCCCGGCAAATAGGTGGTAAAGTGCAGACTTCCATTAGATATTCGATCTACGGAAATGTATTTTGGATTTAATGTTTATTTTTGAATGGGCGATTAAACAAGGGCATGTAAACGCGCGTCATTTCGGTGCATATGCATCCACTTTGTAACATGAATACGCCGTTCTCAAATACAACTACATGAAGATATTGGCTATTGTAGCTACTCAAGGAAATTCAAGCATTATTCGACCTGAGGCAGAGCAGTTTATTGAAATGCACCGGCGAGGTGTACAGGTAGACATTATGTGCCACAGGGATACGGCCTATGCACAAATTTTTCAGGATGCCGGACTGAACATTGTGGGAAATTTTCCAAAAAACAAAAAGGACAAGCAGGCGGTAGCTGAAATACGCTTGCTACTCCAAAACCATTCATATGCCATTCTGCACGTTTTGCATCGGGCCTCTATTGCGTGTGGTATTAAAGCTGCAAAAGGATTACCGGTAAAGTTAGTGGCCTACCGTGGTGCATCCGGTTTATACTGGCACGATATAACGGCTTACCAAAACGCACTGCACCCACGAGTGGATAAGGTAATTTGCGTGTGCAACGATATCCGCGATAATTTAAAAAAGCAACTGTTTTTTAAGAAGCATAAAGCCATTACCGTGTATAAGGGCCACAGGCCCGAATGGTACAGCGGAGTGCAAAGCATACCCTTAGCGGAGTTCAATGTACCTGCCGATGCATTTGTAATTGCCTGCTCGGCAAATAACCGAAAGTGGAAAGGAATTCCTACGTTTCTGGATGCCATTCACTTGTTGCCCACCCATTTAAAGTTTTGTGTTTTGCTGTTA
>JAUIMD010000327.1 GCA_030433225.1 Bacteroidia bacterium | reverse complement strand
GCGGGAAAAACGCCTTCGTTTTACGGAAGGGGCAATGCTTTGCCCAAAAAACAACCCACGCGCACTTTAATGCATTCCACCAAACCCCAATCAGGCACTGCCAACCGAAACAAAAGCACCGGTGGCACCGCATTTAAGGCCGACGATCCCCGAAGCATTAAACCGGGAATGCAGGTAGAACACGAAAGATTTGGACCAGGATATGTGGAAAATATTGAAGGAACCGGAACCAACATCAAAGCTTTGGTTCGGTTTGAATCGGCAGGAACAAAAAACCTTTTGCTTCGGTTTGCCCGCCTGAAAATTGTGAGCCCGGATTAAGCGTTTATCGTTTTAAAAACATCGGCCTCCATTTCATCGTCCACATTCCCTACCTTTTCTGCCGACCGTAAATCAAAAAACCGAAGCAGACTGATGCGCTTGGTTTCTTTTGTAACATCTTTCTTCGTTACCAAGGCCGTTACCGCTTCGTCTATACTTAATGTACCGTTACAAAAAGCTTCTATCACCAAATAATTTCTCCATTTAAGTGTCATAACTTTTTACTTTTTTAATTCGCATATCGAACTTATGACAAAAAGTTGACGATTAAATAAAGCCTTGGCGAATTATAGAAAAAATTACCAAGTATTATCATTTGGCTACAAAATTTGGTTTTCGCCCCCACTTTCATAGCAATTTTTAACACTGTTATTATTATTTTGAACAATTACAAATTACAGTATATCACGCATTTTGCCATCTGCACATTACAATCCATATCCTTTTCTTTCTAATTTTGTGCATCAAGCAATGATATGTTAGACGCATTATTCAGAACACATCGGTTTTTAGTTGAAAACCAAAACCACCCGATAGAGCGCCTTCTAATGAAGGAAATTGATTGGGATCAAACCCTCATCGGGATAAAGGGCAGTCGTGGCGTAGGCAAAACTTCCTTTTTGCTTTCGTACGTCAAAAAGTTTCATCAAAACGATCGTTCGTGTCTATACATCAACCTCAACAACTTCTACTTTACGCAACGTACGCTGGCCGATTTTTGCGACGAGTTCCACAAAAAGGGGGGAAGAACACTCATCATCGACCAGGTGTATAAATACCCCGAATGGTCGCACGAACTCAGCGAAATTCATGAGGCCTTGCCAAACTTGAAAATCGTTTTTTCCGGCTCAACCGTAATGCGACTTAAAGAAGAAAACCCCGATTTAGCGGGAAAGGTGGATGTTTATAACCTGCGTGGCTTTTCATTACGTGAATTTATTAATCTGGAAACCGGCAACAATTTTAAAGCACATAACCTCGATGAGATTTTGAATGACCATCAGCGCATTGCAAAAATTGTTACTTCCGAGCTTCGCCCGTTAGCCTATTTCCACGATTACCTGCATCATGGGTTTTATCCGTTTTACCTGGACAAAGGCAGCTACAGCGAAACCCTCCTGAAAACAATGAATTTAATGCTGGAAATTGATGTAACCTTTCTTCAGCAAATTGAATTAAAATACTTACCCAAACTTCGCACCCTGTTGTATTTATTGGCATCCAACGCTCCAAGCAGCCCCAATGTGAGCCAGCTAAGCGCCCAAATAAATACCTCACGTGCCACAGTTATGAACTACATAAAGTACCTGAAAGATGCCCGCATCTTCAACTTTTTGTACCCGGTAAGTGCCGATTATCCGAAAAAGCCGGATAAAATTTATTTACACAATACCAATTTGGCCTATGCCATCGACCGGGACTTTTCGGATCAACAGGCATTGTGCGAAACGTTTTTATACAACATGCTGCACGCTCAGCATAAGGTAAACTCAGGAACCCGGGGAAATCAATTCCTCATTAATAAAGAATTGGACTTTAAGGTAGAAACTTCGATGAAGCACATAGAAGAAGAAGCCGGTCTGATTTATGCTGTAGATATGATTGAACGAGGCAAAAACCAGGTTATTCCCTTGTGGCTGTTTGGTTTCCTCTATTAACGCATCTTAATTCGGTAAATACAGGATTACGCATCCATATAAAACCAATAAAATATTACATAATGACAAAGCAAAAGAAATTTTTGACCTGTGATGGGAATTATGCTGCTGCTCACATTGCTTATATGTTTAGTGAAGTAGCTGCCATTTACCCCATTACACCGTCTTCAAACATGGCGGAATACGTTGACGAATGGTCGGCCAACGGAAGAAAAAACATTTTTGGAGAGACCGTAAAAGTAGAGGAAATGCAATCAGAAGCCGGTGCCGCCGGTGCCGTGCACGGGTCGTTACAGGCCGGTGCCCTTACTTCCACCTTTACCGCTTCGCAAGGCCTGCTGCTAATGGTGCCCAACATGTACAAAATTGCAGGTGAATTATTGCCCGGAGTTTTCCACGTTTCGGCACGTGCATTGGCATCGCATGCCCTCTCAATTTTTGGCGACCATCAGGATGTTATGGCCACACGCCAAACAGGATTTGCCATGTTTGCAACCGGATCGGTTCAAGAAGTAATGGACCTGGCTGCGGTAGCGCACCTTGCTTCTATCGAGTCACGCATTCCATTCCTTCACTTTTTTGATGGATTCCGCACCTCGCACGAAATTCAAAAAATAGAGGCGCTTTCTAATGAAGATTTGGCACCACTATTGAACCGCGAGGCTTTGCAACGCTTCAGAGACAATGCACTGAATCCCGAACATCCCGTGACCCGTGGATTGGCCGAAAACCCTGACATTTACTTCCAGGCGCGTGAAGCGTGTAACCCGTTTTACAACCGCATTCCCGAAATTGTGGAAGATTACATGACCAAACTTTCAAAAGTAACCGGTCGGGAGTATAAACTATTTGATTACTATGGTGCAAAGGATGCCGAGCACGTAATTATCGCCATGGGGTCGGTAACAGAAACTGCGCGCGAAGCCATCGACTACCTGGTTTCTAAAGGCGAAAAGGTAGGAATGGTAGCCGTTCACCTGTACCGTCCGTTTTCTGCCAAACACTTTCTGTCTGCGGTTCCCAAAACCTGCAAACGCATTGCCGTATTGGATCGTACAAAAGAAGCCGGAGCTACCGGTGAACCTTTGTACCTGGATGTAAAAGAGGTATTTTATGGCATGGAAAACGCGCCTGAAATTGTAGGCGGACGCTATGGCCTTTCATCAAAAGACACCCTGCCCAAGCACATTGTGGCAGTATTTGAAAACCTGAAACTAAAAGAACCGAAAAACAAATTTACGGTGGGTATTGTGGACGATGTAACGTTCACATCACTGCCGGTTGGCTCTAGCATTCCGCTGGAAACCAAAGGCATGTTTGAGGCCAAGTTTTACGGATTAGGTTCGGATGGAACCGTAGGAGCCAACAAAAACTCCATTAAAATTATTGGAGACAATACCGATAAATATTGCCAGGCTTACTTTGCATATGACTCAAAAAAATCGGGTGGATTTACCACTTCGCACCTGCGTTTTGGCGACAGCCCCATTCGCTCTACCTACCTGGTGAGCACTCCCGACTTTGTGGCGTGTCACGTACCTGCCTACCTCGACATGTACGAAATGCACAAAGGCCTTAAAAAGGGTGGAACGTTCCTGCTCAACTCAGTGTGGGACGAGGAAGAAACCATTCAACATCTCCCCAACGAGATGAAAAAATACATGGCTGAAAACGACATTCAGTTTTACATGATAAACGCCACCAAACTTGCAGAAGAAATTGGTTTGGGTAACCGCACCAA
>JAUIMD010000326.1 GCA_030433225.1 Bacteroidia bacterium | reverse complement strand
TACATCCAACCCCAACAGGCAGCCTGGTTTCACCAACAGTTAAAAGGCATTTGCGACCGGTACAATGTGGATTTTTACCCTCGTTTTAAAACCTGGGCCGATCAATATTTTTTTCTGGATCACCGCAATGAAACCCGTGGAGTGGGTGGGATATTTTTTGACCGCCTAAAACCTGAAAATGCCGAAGATGCTAACCGCTTACTTGACTTTACCGCTGATTTGGGGCGCGCCTACGGCAACATTTATGCGGAACTGATTCATTTAAACGGGAGTAAACCTGAAACCGAAAGGCAAAAAAAATGGCAAAAACTGCGCCGCGGAAGGTATGTGGAGTTTAACCTGGTGTACGACCGGGGAACAAAGTTTGGACTCGAATCCGGTGGAAATACCGAATCCATACTTTTGAGCATGCCCCCCGAAGCGAACTGGGCTTTTAATTATACCCCTGAACCTGGCTCGGAGGAAGAAGCGACATTACAACTTTTAAAAAAGGACATTAACTGGCTGGATTATGGCAAATAAAACCGCAATAGTTTTGGTAAATGTGGGCACACCTGACAGCCCCAAAGTGCACGACGTAAGAAAATACCTTACCCAATTTTTAAATGATCGACGGGTGATTGACATTCCGTGGCTGCTGCAAAAAATACTGGTTAACCTGATTATTGTGCCCTTTCGTGCGCCAAAGTCGGCTAAGCTCTATGAAAAACTTTGGACAAACGAAGGTTCGCCGCTTATTGTATATTCTGAGCGCTTACGCAATAAACTGCAACACAAACTGGGCGATGCCTACCAGGTGTTTGTTGCCATGCGCTATCAGAACCCTTCCATGAAAAACGTGTTTCATGCCATAGCCGATGGCGGCTTTGACCATGTTCAGGTGATTCCCATGTATCCGCAATTTGCTGAATCCTCCACAGGTACCACTATTGCCTATGCCCAAAAGCTGGCCAATAAAATTAAGGGGTTTCCATCCTTGTCGTTCACCGACCAGTTTTACAAACACCCGGGATTTATTAAGGCCTTTGTGGAGCAGGCCAAAGCGTACGACCTAAATGCGTACGACAAAATCATTTTTTCGTACCATGGATTGCCCATGCGGCAAATTCAAAAAGGGCACCCCAATGTACCCACCGAAACCTGCCAATGCAGCCGCGCATTACCCTCCCACGGGGCGCACTGTTACCGGGGCACCTGTTACGAAACTACGCGCCTGTTGGCAAAAGCATTGGAGCTGCCTGCCGACCGGTACGAGGTGGCTTTTCAAAGCCGGTTAGATGACAAATGGATTAAGCCTTATTCGGATAAAAGGGTGGAAGAACTGGCCAAAGAAGGCGCTAAAAAATTGCTGTTTTTTGCCCCTGCATTTGTGGCCGACTGCCTGGAAACCACCATTGAAATTGAAGACGAATACGAAGAGTTATTCCGGGAGCACGGGGGCGAAACCCTGCACCTGGTGCCCAGCCTGAACGATAGTGATGCCTGGGTGGAAGGACTTCACCAGATAATAACAGAATAGGGGTTCCGGGTTTTGTAGCTGGAGTTTACGGCATCAACAAAGGGGTTGTTCGCATTATTTGCCACTAAAATCCACCCGGTTAAAAAGGATGGAAGGTGCGCGTAAAGACGAATTCGTGTGTGGATCGTTTCCCAGTGCCGCAATGGAACTCCATAACTTCAGCATGTTCCCGGTAATGTTCATTTCGGTTACCGCCTGTACTATTTTCCCGTTCATAATTAACAAACCTTCAATGCCATACGAAAAATCGCCGGTACTTCCGTTGCAGTTCCCCCCATTAAACCCGGTAACCCAAATTCCCTCGGTTATTTCGCCCATTAGTTGTTGCGGCGATTTGTCTCCCTGCGTAAACTCCAGGTTAGTTGCCGCACCCGATGTGGGTAACATGCCCAGTTTTTTGGCATAATACGTATCCAGGTAATAGTTTTGTAAAACACCCTCCGTTACAATTTCGCGAGGTTTACATGCCAGTCCTTCTCCATCGAAATACCGCGATGCCCGACCTGCCGGCAGCCACGGATTATCCGTTACGGTTAACGTTGACGACGCTACCTGCTGTTGTAATTTATCGCACAAAAACGAGTTTTTTTGCTGGATGGCAGCCCCGTTTAATGCAGACAATAAGGGGCCAAAAAGTTTGCCCACCTGACGGTTTTCCACCAACATTTGCATGGTGCGCGATTGCGCTTTTTTTTGTTCGGTTTTACGCAGCGCCCTATTCAGCGCTTCCGTCCCTATGCCGTTTTTTTTGAGGGCACTCCAATAAACGGCTCCATCACTCCAGTGTGCTTCGGGTCGGGCCCCTTCGCCTTTTACCGAAACCGAGGCACTAAGGCCAAAGTAGGTATGTTCGGCATGCCCTTTAAACCCATTACTGGTAACCATAACTTTTGCATACCTGCCATCGTAATACGTTGCCGTAGCCGAAATTAATCGCGCATCCTTGCCCAATACCTCCTGCTCCACGGCCCGTGCCAGGGCAATTTTTTCGGAGGTGGAAATGCCATCGAATGCTGGATCGCACACCTGAAGTTCCGGCGCGCTTCCTGTGGGCATTGCATCCCTTTCGGGCAGTGAACGTAAGGTATCCGGCGATAAAAAACGGGTACCTTCAATGGCCTGGGTAATAAAGCGGGTAAGCTCACTTTTTTTAAGCCGGTTGGTAGTATGGGCAGAATAGCGGTTTTCGACAAACAACCGTAAGGTTAAGCTGCATTGCACGGATTGCTCCAGTTTGTCGATTTTTTGATGGCGCACCTCCACCTGGTTGTTTGTGCTGTTGGTAATGATTACGGCTACCTGGTTGGCTCCTGCCTTTAAGGCCTGGGTAATGCCCCATTGAGCCAGTTCATATTTTTGCTCTGTCGTCATAATTTGCTGTTTTAAAATCAGGAATTTTGACCGCCAACGGTGAGTTTATTCACCAATACGGTAGGCAATCCCATGGTTACCGGAACGGATTGCCCATCTTTGCCACAGGTCCAGGTACCATCGTCGGTTTTAAAATCGTCGGCTACCATGGTGATGTCTGCCAGTGCTTGTGGCCCGTTTCCAATAATGTTAATGTCCTTTATGGGTTGGGTAAGTTTTCCGTTTTCTATCAAATACCCTGATTTTACAAAAAAGGTAAAATCGCCGGCTCCTATTTGAACCTGCCCATTACTAAAATTATCCACATACACGCCATATGTAACACTTTCAATAATGTCGGCCTTTTTATGCGGTCCCGGTTCCATATACGTAGAGCGCATGCGAGGCAACGGAATGTGGCGAAAAGATTCGCGACGTCCATTGCCCGTGGGTGCTACGCCGTAGTGGTCTGCACTGATGCGATCGTGCAGGTAACTGTTTAGTACGCCATCCTTCACCAGGTAGGTTTTTTCTACCGCGTTTCCTTCATCGTCCACATTAATGGAGCCCCGGTTATGGAGCAATGTTCCATCACCCACAATATTGATAAAATTTTCGGCTATTTTCTGCCCCATTTTGTCGCTGAAAACAGAGGTTTGTTTACGGTTAAAATCTGCTTCAAACGTATGCCCAATGGCCTCGTGCAGTAAAATACCCGAACCGCCTGCACCCATTACCACGGGCATTTCTCCGGCTTTGGGCTTAATGGCATCAAACAAAATGTTTGTTTTGTCCACCACTTCTGTGGCCAGGGTATGGATGAGTGTATCGTTCAACATTTCGAAACCTTTTCGAAAG
>JAUIMD010000325.1 GCA_030433225.1 Bacteroidia bacterium | reverse complement strand
ATATTGAATGTTGGAATAATACGCTGGAAATCTGATGTAAACAATTTTAATTCCAACGGTTCTATGGATATTATCGGCTCAGGAAATGCGAACGACCTGAGCACAGGAAATTATATTTCGGCATGGATGGATTCTGTGTTAAGCGTGTTTGGATTGCGGGCAGAGCAGGAAGCCTATTTTTCAACCCTGGTGCCCGAAGTTTATTTAGGGGCAACCTACCGGTTAACTGACCAGATACGTGCAGGGGCACTGTTGCATACACAGGTTTTCCGAAACCGTATGCACCCCTCGCTTACCTTATCCGGTAATGCTGTGCTTACCAAATACCTTTCCGGAAGCCTATCCTATACCCTGCAAAACAGGGAATTTGACAATGTGGGAGCCGGACTTTCTTTACGGCTTGGTTCCGTACACCTGCATGCCATGACCGACAATATACCCGGATTGTTGCGTTTTGAGGATACCCGAAACATTAACCTTAGGTTTGGTATTTCGTTGTTGTTTGGATGTAAAGACGAACAATTTGGCGATAAGGATTGCAATTGTGTAGGTGACCCTTACGGCGAATACCGTTCCAATAAACGGCCGTCCAAAAGGCGCTAAAAGCAAAGTAGACCGCCCATCGGACGGTCTACCTTGACTCAAATTAATAATTGCTACTACAATTCAAAAAAACAAAGGCTGTTCTACCTGATCTAGTAAAAGTGCAGGTAAATATCTTCTTCAAACAAATCAATCGATTTATTCTTTTTATCAGTTGTTTCGGGGGATTGTTTTGTGGGGTCGCTCCATAAAGCTTCTACCTTTTGGGTAAGCTTTTTTACCATGCCAAAATGTGCATCAGTGTACGCATTCATGTCATGCTCCTTAAATTTTGATGTTGAACTCATGGCGTATTTGTATTAGATAGTTAGACGTAGCGAAATGTGTTGTGTGTTGGCTAATACAATGTTACGAAATTGTTAGGCAGAAAGTCAAGGGAGTGAGGCTTGTTTTTGTGTTTTTATGTGCTGTTCTAAATTGTGTAGTTGTGGGATTTGGGTAGGTGTTGTGTTTTGTAATCTTTTATTAATAGCGTTTTTGGTTAATCTTTTCTTTTTTGTTGTTTTCTTGTTGGTTGCGTTATTTAGAATAATTTCTTGCAATTGGTTTGGGCCGAAAAAAATACGAATTGCAAGTTTATTTAATATAAGTGTAACATTAACACGCGTGTGCAAAAGGGGATAAACACGCTGCGCTTAATGCTTTTTTACATGAATTGCCCACAGTCCTAACGCGGTTAGCCCACCGTTAATCAGAAGCAATTCATACCCTATATTCCATTGCCAAAGGGTAAATATAAGGTGCTTAATGGCAAAGGTAAGCAGGGGCGAAATCAGCAATACCCACGGTACATATTTCTCGCGAGGTTGAAGCGAGGTGAAAATGCCGATAAAGTAAATGCCCAGTAACGGACCGTACGTATATCCGGCGGCAGTAAAAATGGAACTGATGACACTTTCGTTATTGATGGCTTTAAACAAAAGAATAAGCACGAAGATTACGCCGGAGAACATCAGGTGCACCCAAAGGCGAGTTCTTTTGCCTTGTTGCTCATCCACATGTTCTTGTTTTAAAATATCAACGGTAAAAGAGGTGGTGAGCGAGGTAATGGCTGAATCGGCACTGGAGTAGGCCGCTGCAACCAAACCAAGAATAAAAAATATAGAAGTAGCATATCCGAGCATGCCACTGTTGGCAAGTACCGGAAAAAGGTCATCCGAACGCTCCGGTATGTTTACCCCGTTTTTTTGTGCAAAAAGCAGCAGCATGGCGCCCAATGTGAGAAACAGAAAATTCACCGGAATAAACGCAAATCCATACCATTTCATGTTTTTCTGCGCTTCTTTTAAATTGCGGCACGATAGGTTTTTTTGCATCATGTCCTGATCAAGGCCTGTCATTACAATGGTAATAAATACCCCGCTGATAAACATTTTTAAAAAATGCCGGCTGCTGCTCCAGTCATTCCACACAAATATGTGGGTGTGCGGACTGTTTTTCAAGGTGGAAATTAAATGTTCAGCATTTAGCTGTAAGCGGTTCGAAATGCTTATTATGGCCACAACAAGTGCTGTAAGCATCACCAGGGTTTGGAACGTGTCGGTCCAAATGATTGTTTTAATGCCACTGCGAAAAGTGTAGAGGTAAATCAGTGCAATGGTGATAAACACGGATACACCAAACGAAATATGAAAAAGGCTGAACAGCGTAAGGTGTAGCACGTTGGCTACTAAAAAGAGCCGGAAACTTGCTCCAATGGTCCGGGAGAGAAGAAAGAACGATGCCCCGGATAGATAACTTATCCGGCCAAACCGGCCGTTGAGGTACGCATAAATGGATGTGAGACCCAGTTTGTAGTAAATGGGTAATAGCACGTATGCCACAACCAGGTAGCCAAATGCATACCCGGCCACCATTTGCAGGTAGGTAAATTGTGTGCCACTTACCCAGCCGGGTACCGAAATAAAGGTAACGCCACTTAACGATGCCCCCAGCATACCAAACGATACCACATACCAGGGCGACGTTTTGTTTCCGTTGTAAAACGACTGGCTGTTGGATTTTTTGCCTGCAATTTGAGAAATGAGCATCAGCAACCCAAAATAGGTCACCATCAGGAGTAAAATAAAAGTGGCCGACATGCGCAAACTAATTTGCGATAAATATAACCATTCTCAATGGCTGCTCACCGTAATGCAAAAGGTTTTTGATAAGATGCTTAAAACACGCCTTAACCAAAAAGCGTTTTTACCCATTGTGCCTGGTAGCTGCCTGGGAGGTAGGGGGCCAGTGCTGTTTGGCGTTGCGAAATTTCTTCGTTAGAAAATTCTTTTGCCATAAGCGCTGTAAGGTGCTCAAGCATGGCAGCAGTGCTGTTGGCTTCTATGCACATGGCCTGCAATCCGCTGTTGTCTATCGTTGTTTTATTGGCCAGCACAAAGCGCCCGGAAAACAAACTGTAAAGCAATTTCAATTTCAACCCCGTGTTTTGTACCGAGGGTAAAAAATGTACGTGTGCATCCCTGATTAATTTTTGCATGGTGGCGGCATCCGGATTGTCAATCAGGTTCACGTTTGAGAGTGTGCCGGCTTTTTTTAGCAACGTTTTGTCAGGGTTTTTCCCTGCAATTACAAACCGGAACGGAGAGGCCGGTGCTATGTCATTCAAAATAAAATGCACTGCCTCAATGTTTTCAGGTACACTTAAATTGCCATGGTATAAAATAAAATCGCCTTTGCCGGGCTGGCATTCCACCTTTTGGTAGGGGTGCGAACCAGGGATGTAATACGTATTGTTGTGTAATTTATGGAAGTAGTAATAATCGCCCTCAGATATGGTAACAATTTTTGAAGCGTAAGCTATTGTTTTTTCGTACCGGTTTAATTTGCCCGACTCCAGTTTGTAAAAGGCCTTTTTCCAAAGTTTGGGTTCGTTTTTACTGAGGTAGCTGTAGTAATCGTGTTCCACATTGTGCATGCGGATGATTTTTTCGCGGTTTTTTAACGCCGGGTGGTTAATAAAATAACACGTATGGAGCCCTTCAAACAATATGGGAAGGTCATCTTTTAGCAGGTTGGTTAAAAGCAATTCGTTGTTGCGTGAAGCTACCACAAAAGGTAAAATGGAAATTTGTTTGGCCAGTGTATTGTTGCGCTTGTAATAGCATACCGTTTTGCAATATTTTTTAAGTTCCTGCGCTTCGG
>JAUIMD010000324.1 GCA_030433225.1 Bacteroidia bacterium | reverse complement strand
CCATTTAATTTCATCGAATTCAATTTAATTTTACATTAAAAATAACTACCATCTTCATCCAACCCTTCCAACGTATGAATATCGGATATTAAGTGGTTGGCCAGGCGACTGGCTCCAATTCTGAAATACTCCGGACTTAACCACGCATCCCCCAAAACCGTTTTTACCAAAGCATAGTATTGCAAAGCATCGTCGGTGGTGGATATTCCTCCGGCAGGTTTAAATCCGACCATGCGCTTGCTTTTTTTATGGAACTCTTTGATGGCCTGTACCATAACCAATGCAGCTTCAGTAGTAGCCGCAGGTGCCATTTTTCCGGTAGAGGTTTTAATAAAATCAGCTCCCGCCTCCATGGCTAAAATGGCAGCAGTTTTTATGTTGGTTGCGGTAATGAGAGCACCGGTTTCTAAAATCACTTTTAGTTTTGCCTCTCCGCAGGCAGCTTTTATTTCTGAAATTTCATCAAACAATTGCAGGTGGTTACCGTTTAAAAACTCCCCTACCGGTATTACCACATCAATTTCGTTGGCTCCGGCATATACCGCCAAACTGGTTTCGGCAATTTTTACTTCAATAAATGTTTGCGAGGATGGAAACCCGGCCGATACGGAAGCAATGTCCACATTGGGTACCCACAGGTTTTCTTTAACCGTACTTACCAACGGAGGATACACGCAAATGGCCGCTACGTTGGGTATTTCAGGAAAGTTTGCAGTAAACTCATTTACCTTGTTCACAAATTCCTTTATGTTGGCTGTATTATCGGTGGTATTTAACGAAGTTAAGTCGATACAGCTACAAAGAAATTTCAAATTTTCTACAGTTTTGTACTGTTCATAACCTTCCAGAATTTTCGCTGTTTGGGCCTGTATCTCTTTGTCATCCAGCTGTGTGTGGTACTGCTCAAGGCAGGCATTTAGTTTGTTTATAAACTCAGTATCCATATTATTTTCGTATTGAATTTTATATCAGGGGTTTAAAACCATCTTTTTACATTGCTTTATTCATAACCTTTTGATACACAGGTATTGCATTTTTGTGTATTAAACTGTTCAAAATTGTTAATAAGAAAACGACTTTTTCTGAAATCTTTCCGCACTTTAAATCACATCAAAATTAATTATCAAAATTTGTTAATTGTGCAAGAAAAACTTCCTAAAAATAATTCAATTCTTATGAGCGCTTTTTCAACACAATTTGGGTTTCGCTACAGTATTAAATTTTTAACTTTGCCCTCCATAAACTTCTTGTCGATAAAGGTCAGAAATGATTGGAAATGAAATAAGTTATCCTGTTTATAAACGTTAAAAACATTGTTAAAAAACGCCATTTCTACTTAAATAACTTATTGTGCAACAAAAATACCAGTTATTTTTCAACCTTATCAACAGACTATAATAACCATTATATTTTATTTAAACTTATATAATGAATAATATGAATACAATGATTAAGGAAAAAGGATTTGTGGATGTTCCACCACAGGCCAACCTTAATTTGATTGAAGAAATTCAAAAGCTCAAAAAAGAAAAAAATGCGGTAATTATGGCGCACTACTACCAGGAAGATGCCATACAGGAAATTGCCGATTTTGTAGGCGATAGTCTCGCCCTGGCTCAGTGGGCGGCCAAAACCGAGGCAGACATTATTGTGCTGTGCGGGGTACATTTTATGGCAGAAACGGCCAAAATATTGTGCCCGGATAAAAAAGTAATTTTGCCGGATACCAATGCCGGCTGCTCCCTGGCCGAATCGTGCGAACCCGCAGCATTCGCCGAATTTGTAAATGCACACCTCGATCATATTGTTATTTCGTATGTAAACACAACGGCCGAAATAAAGGCACTGACGGATGTGGTGGTGACTTCCACCAACGCCAAACAAATTGTGGAAAGCTTTCCGGAAGATCAAAAAATAATTTTTGGCCCTGACCGGAACCTGGGCAACTACATCAACTCTGTTACAGGAAGAAACATGCTGTTGTGGGATGGTGCCTGCCATGTGCATGAGCAATTTTCGCTGGAGAAGATTTTAAGCCTGAAAAGGGAAAATCCGGAAGCTAAAATAATTGCGCATCCTGAGTGTAAAAAGGTGATTTTAACCGTGGCAGATCACATTGGGTCTACCTCTTCGTTGCTTAAGTATACAATCAATAGCCCCGAAAAATCCTTTATTGTGGCTACGGAATCGGGCATTTTGCACGAAATGAAAAAGAACAGTCCGGATAAGAATTTTATTCCTGCTCCGCCCAACGATTCTACCTGTGCCTGTAACGAGTGCAATTTTATGCGCATGAACACCATTCAGAAATTGTACAATTGCATGAAATACGAATTGCCCGAAATTCACATTGAAGAGGGCTTACGCAAAAAGGCCGAATCATCCATTTTAAAAATGTTGGAAATTTCGAATAAACTGGGATTGTAAATGAGCGACATCAACATTCATAGCTTGTCGGAAAACGGCGAAAACGACATCGAGCAAAAATTGCGTCCGCTGGCATTCGACGATTTTAGCGGGCAGGATAAGATTGTTGAAAACCTCAAGATATTTGTTCAGGCGGCTTGTATGCGCTCCGAGTCGTTGGATCATGTTTTACTGCATGGCCCCCCGGGTTTGGGGAAAACCACGCTTTCCAACATTATTGCCAATGAGCTGAACGTGGGTTTTAAACTTACCTCAGGTCCGGTGCTGGACAAACCGGGTGATTTGGCAGGAATTCTTACCAACCTGGAGGAAAACGATGTGCTGTTTATTGACGAAATTCATCGCTTAAGTCCGGTAGTGGAGGAGTACCTCTATTCTGCCATGGAAGATTACCGGATCGACATTATGATTGATAAGGGACCCAATGCGCGTTCCATTCAAATTGATTTAAATCCGTTTACGCTAATTGGTGCAACTACCCGAAGCGGATTGTTAACCAGTCCGTTACGTGCCCGTTTTGGCATTAACTGCCATTTGGAATATTACGATTCAAAAATTTTATCACGCATTGTGAAGCGCAGTGCCGGCATTTTAAAGGTGGATATTACCGATGAAGCTTCGCTGGAAATTGCTTTACGCAGCCGTGGAACGCCCCGTATTGTGAATGCTCTTTTGCGCCGGGTACGCGATTTTGCCCAAGTAAAAGGAGAGGGATTCATCGATATTGGCATTACCAAATATGCGTTGGAAGCCCTGAATATCGATAAGTATGGCTTGGATGAAATGGACAATAAAATTCTATCCACCATCATCAATAAATTTAAAGGAGGTCCGGTAGGCATTACCACCATTGCAACTGCGGTAGGGGAAGATGCCGGAACCATTGAAGAGGTGTACGAGCCGTTTTTAATTATGGAAGGATTCCTGAAACGCACGCCGCGTGGGAGGGAAGTAACCGACCTCGCATATACGCATTTGGGAATGCGAAAAAATCCCGACCAACCCTTGTTATTTTAAAACTTTACACGTGGCCAAAATACGAAATCTTGCACTTGAAACGGCTATTTATGGGATACCCAGCATAGTTGGAAGATTTTTAAATTACCTTTTGGTGCCCCTGTACACCTATACGCTGGCCACACAGAGTTATGGGGTAATTTCCAATTTGTATGGGTGGATCGCTTTCATCCTGGTTTTGCTCACTTTTGGGATGGAAACCGGTTTTTTCCGCTTTGCCAACGAGCAGGGAAAGCAAAAAGTTGTGTTTGGTACCAGCTTTGGTTTTGTGGCATTAAATTCGCTTTTGTTTTTGGGTTTGGTGGTG
>JAUIMD010000323.1 GCA_030433225.1 Bacteroidia bacterium | reverse complement strand
TTATTTAGAACCAATTGACTTAACTTTATCTGCCTTACTACTTATCGCGCTTGTGTGATAAGTGTTTTTCATATATGCCGGCAGGGAGTTCGTCTGCTTTTTAAGGGAAATACCCCGCTCCAATTGCCTGCGCCATTACAAACGTTAAAAACCAACCCTCATGGCTAATACAAAGTTAACCCGTATCCTTTCCATTGATGGAGGCGGAATACGTGGAATCCTTCCCGGACAAATTCTTGTGTCGCTCGAGAACAAACTACAAACGCTTGATAATAACCCCGATGCCCGCATTGTAGATTATTTTGATATGATTGCCGGAACCAGCACAGGAGGCATTTTAACCTGCATGTACCTGTGCCCCTCTAAAGAAGACAGCAAACGCCCCATGTTTACAGCAGAAAAGGCAGTGAACCTCTATCTGGACCGTGGCGATGAAATATTTGATATTTCGCTGTGGCAAAAAATATCCAGTGCCGGCGGTGTAATCGACGAAAAATACGATGCGAGTGAATTGGAGGAAGCGCTGGAAGACTACATGGAGGATATGAAAATGAGCGAATTAATGAAACCCTGCCTCATAACCTCCTACGACATAAAAAAACGAAAGGGACATTTTTTCCGGTCGCACAAAGCCAAAACCCACCCTGAATACAACTTTTTAGTACGTGATGCAGCCCGGGCAACTTCTGCGGCTCCAACCTATTTTGAAGTGGCTCGAGTTAAAGGCGACGATCACCAGGTATATCCGCTTATTGATGGAGGCGTTTTTGTAAACAACCCAAGTTTATGCGCATACTCCGAAGCACGCGGTTGGAAATTTGATGCGCAGCGAAACAAGCCCAAAGCAGCAGAAATGATGATTTTATCGATTGGAACCGGCGGAAAAGACAAAAGTTACGAATACAAAAAAGCCAAAGACTGGGGCGCCGTGCAATGGATACAACCTATTATTGACATTATGATGTCAGGGGTGGCCGACACGGTAGATTACCAATTGCGCCAGATTTATGATGCAGTAGGAAAACCGGAACAATACCTGCGCATTGACCCCACGCTTTTCACGGCGGATTCAGCCATGGACAATGCCTCGGTTGAGAACCTTCAAAAACTACAAAAGGATGGAGAAAAAAACGCCGAGAACTTCGACAAGGAACTTACCCGAATGGCTAAACTTCTGATTGCCAACAAATAGAGAAACACCTATTCAGGTTACCAAACCCGGTTCATGAAGTTTACCATGTGTCCAACCGTTTTATCTACATAAGGGTGAAAAAGCCAAAAGGTGTGCATTTCTACATTAAAATTGTGGTATTCATAGTACAGCCCCCAATGCCGATATCGGCCCGTTAATTCATCCATCCCGGCTAAAAATCGGGGATAACCACTCCCCAGAAACAGGATGGGTACCGAGGTTTCATTGGCCCAATACAACGGGGAGATTTCTTTCCATAAGGCAGGCTTTTCGGTGTAAGTACCCCCTATCCAATTGATATCAGGGGAACCGGGAGAACGTTCGGCATTCAGCATAATGGCGGCCAGAAAACTCAAAACGCCATCCATATCCATTATGGCATGTACCCGGCTCGACTGGTCAGGATTTCCCTGGTTGCCCTCCATCTTTTCAACCCCGTTGGTAAGGCCAACCAGGGCAGCTAAATGTCCGCCGGAAGAGGCCCCGGCTATTACTACTTTTCCGGTATCAACCTGGTATGTATCTGAATTCGCACGCAACCAACGAATGGCGGCTTTTATGTTGTGCACCGCCGCCGGGTATGGAGCCTCTAACCCCAACTGATATTCCACAGCAACCGTAACATAGCCCTTATTTGCCAGCAACTGCCCAAGCGGCACCATGTGGCTTTTATTGCCCGACTGCCAGGCTCCTCCATGAATTAGCAATACAGCAGGAAATTTCCCATCTTTTTCAGGAACAAATACATCTGCATGCAACTCCCGCCGACCAAACCGCGTATTTTCAAGCGTGGCATATACCTGCTCCCTGTAATCAACCACTCCAACCGGGCAGGCATCTTTTACCGGAATTATGTAAGGATATTTTTTTACGTATTTCTGATATTGGTTTTTGATGGTATAGCTGCTGTCTATCGGAAAACTCTGACTTTTGGCTTCGACAGGAACCGTTAAAAGTAGAACTAAAACAATGAAACCAACTAATTTAAAATGCTTCATAGCTGTGCGCTTAATATTATTCAGGCCACTCGCCATTCCTTATTTTTTTCTTTTTTAGTTTGGATGGATCAACTACCACATGTTTCATTTTTACGCGCTTCCAGGTATATAAAATATGTACCAAACCATCCGAAGTCTGGATAACAGCCGGGTACGAAAAGCGCTGTTCCGGTTCATCCTCCAAAACCAAAGTGGCATACCACTGTTCTCCGTCTTTACTAATCGCTACGTTTAGTGGAGAACGCTCCCCTTTAAAGTGGTCACCAGGTGGAAGTACATGATTGTATACCAGCAATTGCCAACCAATACTTAAGGTCACCGCATCGGTACCTGAATTGTTTTGAGGCAGGCTGGTTTTTGTCATTTCCGACCAGCTTTGTCCACGGTCGTGCGACCAGGCCTGGAGAACAGCACGGTTTTTACTGCGACATAAAATTTGCAGACGACCATCCGGGTATTCCAAAATACTGGGTTGGATGGCGATCCATTCGTAACCATCATTTAAAGGTGGGGTTTTGGTCCATGTCTTCCCCATATCGGTGCTTTTTTCGAAGTACACCTGCCAGCCGTCATGCTCGCTACTGGTAGGGGCAAATAGGGTTCCATCCACCAATACCGGTTTATTTTTTACCGGTCCCACAAAGCCATCAGGTAGTTTTTCTGGAGCCGACCATGTAACTCCACCGTCAGTAGAAGTGAGCATCCACCCCTCCCATTCGCGCGGATTTGGTCCAATTTTGTAGTACAACTGCAAGGGTCCGTCAGGCACCTGAAACAAAACCGGATTCCAGGTCGGATAGCGCAAGGTATCGTTTACAACTCCGTCTGCCACCAGTTGCGATTCTGTCCAGTTGCCATCTACCAACCGGCTTATGTAAATGGAACAATCCGGATCCCGTTCGTAAGTTCCACCAAACCAAGAAGCCACCAACGTTCCATCCGGGGTTTCTGCCAAGGTACCCGCATGGCATGAAGCAAAGGGTGCCTCGTCATAAATAAATTCTTCCTTTACAATTCCTTTTTTCCACGTTTGCATTTTTTCCTTGCTTATTCCCCAGGCAGGAAGCAGAAAAAGAACTGCACACAATTTTAATCCTTTCATGTTTGATGTTTTACTTGAAACCTTAAAGATAGCATGGTATAAGCATTCTGCGATAAAAAAGATAAACTACCCGCCTTAAAAGTCAATTTCCCACCCCATAAACGCGGCTTATTACACAATCAATCGCAACACGTTTCTTTATTTAGAATAAACCCCTCCCATCCACACTCAATTTTGCCGTATATTTAAAGTTATGAAACCATTGAAAAAAGAAGACATCAAGCAAGAAGTGTTTGACCTTTATGATGCATATGCGCATAACCAATTGGATCGACGCACTTTTATCGAAAAACTATCCCTTTATGCCATAGGTGGAATTACGGTTACATCTTTACTCAGTTTTGTAATGCCCAACTACGAACAACCGGAGGTTCCTGCCGGAGATTCCCGTGTAGACTCCCATTACCTTACCTACAATTCGCCTAAAGGAGGTGGAAACATAAAAGGCTTGTTATCACAT
>JAUIMD010000322.1 GCA_030433225.1 Bacteroidia bacterium | reverse complement strand
CCACATGGTTTGCGCTCGACAGTATGCGTAAAGATACCATTTGGATTGCCGGCGGTATTGACAAGGGCAACGATTATTCGGAGTTAATGAACCTGGTAAAGGAAAAAGTAAAGGTGTTGATTTGCCTGGGCAAGGATAATGAAAAACTGAAAAAAGCGTTTGAAGGGAACATCCCCACCATTGTTGAGGCCAAAAGTATGAAAGAGGCAGTTCAATCGGCCTATTTCCTGTCTAAAAAAGGCGATGCCGTTTTGTTGTCGCCGGCTTGTGCCAGTTTCGATTTATTTGCCAATTACGAGGAGCGGGGTGACATGTTTAAAAACGAAGTAAAGCATTTATAAATATGGATGTATTTCTCAGGAAATATTTCAAAGGCGACGGAGTTATTTGGACCGTAATGGGTTTTATGGCCGTAATTTCTATGCTGGCGGTGTACAGCAGTACCGGCACGCTGGCTTATGCTCAGCGGGGTGGAAATACGTCTTTTTTCCTGCTGAAACACGCCTTTTTTCTGGGCATTAGTTTTGGTGTGGCCTGGATAACCCATAACATCCATTACCGTTTGTTTTTGCATTTAACACGCATCCTTTTGCCGGTATCCATCGCCTTATTGTTTATCACGTTGTTTTTTGGAACCGACTTAAACAATGCCTCGCGCTGGCTTACCATACCCGGTTTGGGCATTCAGTTTCAGCCCTCAGAATTGGCCAAATATGTAGCAGTAATGTTTATTGCCATGAAACTTGCCATTAACCAAACCGAAGACCGCCCGCCTACAAGGGCGCTGGTTTCCATCAGTTTGGTGCTGGCCTCCATTTGCGGATTGATTATCACGCAAAACCTTTCCACCGCCTTTTTAATTGGGGTTGTGGCCGTTACCATGATGTTTATTGGGCGTGTGCCCATGCGCTACGTGGCCGGATTGATTGTAGGTACTGTAGCTATTTTTTCGGTGCTGGTGGCTGTGGAACTTACGGCACCGCAACTAAATGTGATGCCCCGCGTACATACCTGGATTGGCAGGGTAAAACCAGTGGCAGAAATTCTAAACATAGAGGTTATCGAGAACAGCAATGCCGGTGACGATTTTCAATCCAACATGTCGAAAGTGGCAGTAGCAACCGGTGGCATTATTGGGAAAGGTCCCGGAAACAGCGAGCAAAAACACATTTTGCCCCATCCCTATTCCGATTTTATGTATGCCATAATTATAGAAGAAGGAGGGCTGTTCTTCGGTTTTCTCATTTTAATGTGTTACTTCATTATCCTGTTCCGAACGGCGCTCATGGTAAAAGAATGTAAAAGTACGTTTCCGGCATTTTTGTCCATTGGCCTGGGCATGGTCATTTTTATGCAGTCGTTTATACACATGGGCGTATCAGTAGGGCTGGGGCCGGTTACCGGGCAAACGCTTCCGTTTATGAGCATGGGAGGTACATCCCTTTTGTTTACTGGATTTGCGTTTGGAATGATACAAAGTGTGAGTCGTTTTAGTAATGAACCTGAAGAACAAATCGATGTCAAAGTTTGAATGTAACAAGCTAAAAGTAATTGTTAGCGGGGGTGGAACCGGGGGGCACATCTTTCCGGCACTATCTATTGCAGGCGAAATTAAGCAGCAATGTCCTGAAGCCGATATTCTTTTTGTGGGAGCATTGGGAAGAATGGAAATGGACATTATCCCAAAGGCAGGTTACAAAATAATCGGGCTTCCGGTAAAAGGGCTTATCCGAAAACTTACCTTGCAAAACCTGGTAATTTTATACCGGTTGTGGCAAAGCATGCGCATGGCCAGGCGTATTGTAAAAGATTTTCAACCCAAAATTGTAATAGGGGTGGGCGGATACGCCAGCGGTCCTCTGTTAAAGAGTGCAGCGCGTTTGGGCATTCCCACCATAATACAGGAGCAAAATTCGTATGCCGGAATTACCAATAAGCTGTTGGGGAAATCGGCAAAACGCATTTGTGTGGCCTACGATCGGATGGATCGCTTTTTTCCGGCCGATAAAATTGTGGTGACCGGAAATCCGATACGCAACGAATTTTTAAACCCACTGCCTCCCAAAAACGAGGCGATGGCTTTTTTCAATATCCCGGCTGGTAAAAAGGTTGTTTTAATTATTGGCGGAAGCCTGGGAGCGCGCTCTGTTAACCGGGGCATGATGGCAGGCATGGAAATGGCTAAAACCAATCCTGACGCCTTTTTTATCTGGCAAACCGGAAAGAACAATTACGATGACATTGCACGGGAGTTAAAAGGAAGCATACCGCCCAATGTAAAGGCCACCAAATTTATTGACCGTATGGACATGGCTTTTGCTGCGGCAGATTTAATTGTTTCCAGGGCTGGGGCAGGAACCATCTCCGAACTATGTATTGTTGGAAAACCGGTAATTCTTATTCCTTCCCCCAATGTGTCAGAAGACCATCAAACCAAAAATGCCATGGCCCTGGTACGAAAAGATGCGGCGGTATTGCTGAAAGATGCCGAGGCGGAAAATAGTCTGGTGCGAGTAATTCTGGAGAATTTGAAAAAAGAAGCCAACCTGGCTTTTATGCGTGAAAATATAAAACGCCTGGAAAAACCCCGGGCAACAAAAGATATTGTTGAGGTGGTATTTAGTGAAATAAAATGAGGTTAGATCAGGTAAATAACGTCTTTTTTGTAGGAGTTGGCGGCATTGGTATGAGTGCCCTGGCCCGCTATTTTAACGCCCTGGGCAAAAAAGTGGGAGGGTACGATAAAACCCAGACTTCATTAACCACCCAGTTGCAAAACGAGGGCATTGAAGTAATGTATGCAGATGATGCTTCGTTGCTTTCTGAAGTGTTTCAACAACCCGATTCCACCATGGTGGTGCTGACGCCCGCTGTACCTTCCACCAATAAGGTGCTGAACTATTTTATCCACCATAAATTTAAATTGTACAAGCGGGCTGAGGTGCTGGGGTTCATTTCCCGCGAATTAAAAAGTTATTGTATTGCAGGTACCCACGGTAAAACCAGCATTTCTACCATGCTTGCGTACCTGCTGAACGAAACCGAAGGATGCAATGCATTTTTGGGAGGCCTGTCTGTAAATTACCATACCAACCTGTTGTTAAACCAACAGTCGAACAATGTAATTATTGAGGCGGATGAGTACGACCGCTCTTTTTTGCACTTACGGCCGGATGCAGCCTTAATTACTGCAGTGGATGAAGACCACCTGGATATTTACGGTACGAAAGAGCAGATTTACCAATCGTTTAACGATTTTATTCGGTTGATAAAGCACGAAGGAACGCTGATTATACATAAGGAGCTTGAAAATTCAGGAAAACTCACTTTGGATCGCCCGTACTATACCTACAGTTTGAGCGATACCAGCGCTGATTTTTATGCCGGCAATTTGCAGCACCACAATGGCCTGTATAGCTTCGATTTTAAGTGCCCAAAACATAAAATTAGCCAGCTACGTTTAGGCGTGCCGGGTAAAGTGAATGCCGAAAATTTTATTGGAGCTACGGCGCTGGCATGCATGGCCGGGGCCGACGATGATGAGGTGCGCCTGGCTGCCGGCAAATACAAAGGGGTAAAGCGCCGCTTTGAAATGCACATAAATACCCGCCAACACATTTATGTGGACGATTACGCCCACCACCCGGTTGAAATACGTAAAACCCTGGAAGCGGTGAAGGAAATTTGGCCTGAAAAAGCAGTTACCGTCGTTTTTCAACCCCACCTTTTTAGTCGCACAAAAGATTTGTATCCCGAATTTGC
>JAUIMD010000321.1 GCA_030433225.1 Bacteroidia bacterium | reverse complement strand
GGGCGGTACTTTTTCGTACGAATCAAATTTCATGCTGAAAAGGGCTCGCCCGCCGGTAATGCTGTTAAGTGAGGTGGAGAAAGAGCCGAGTTCCTTGAGGGGAACTTTTGCACTGATTACCTCAAATCCTTTGGCGCTGTTCATGCCCATAATGAGGCCCCGGCGTCCCTGCAGGTCGCTCATTACATCTCCCATGCGGTCGCCCGGTGTCATTACTTCTACGTCGTATATGGGTTCCAGAATTTTAGGCCCTGCATTTTTAAAGGCAGTACTAAAGGCGTTTCTGCCGGCCAGTTTAAACGAAATTTCGTTGGAGTCAACCGGGTGCATTTTACCGTCGTACACACAAATGCGAATATCGCGGGCGTACGATCCGGTCAGGGGCCCTTGTGTCATGCGTTCCATCACTCCTTTTAATATGGCGGGTAAAAAGCGGGCATCAATGGCGCCTCCAACAATGCAATTTACAAATACCAGTTTGCCGCCCCATTCCAGTTGAATTTCTTCCATGTTCCGCACATTGAGTTTTATCTCCTGCCCGTCCAGTTTTAAGCTTTTGGGGTCGGGCATGCCTTCGTAATAAGGCTCAATTACTAGGTGTACCTCGCCAAATTGCCCCGATCCTCCTGATTGTTTTTTGTGCCGGTAATCGGCTTTGGCTAGTTTGGTAATGGTTTCGCGGTAAGGGATGCGGGGTTCCCTGAACGTTACGGGTATTTTGTCGTTGTGCTCCAATCGCCATTTTAGGGTGCGCAGGTGAAACTCTCCCTGGCCGTGAATAATCACCTGCCGCAATTCTTTGGAGTAATCCACCAGCCAGGTTGGGTCTTCCTCGTGCATGCGTTGCAGTGCTTCGCCCAGCTTTTCGTCGTCGCTTTCGTTTATTGGGTGGATGGCAATGCGATACTTGGGTTCGGGCAGGGTAATGGGCGCAATTTTATAATCGAGCGATTTGTCGCATAAGGTATGGTTGGTTTTGGTTTCTTTCAGCTTTACGGTGGCACCAATGTCGCCGGCCAGTAGCTCGGTGGTTTTGTTGCGGTTTTGTCCGGCTACGCAATACAGTGCCGAAATGCGTTCCTTCGTCTGCCGGTTAACATTGTACAGGTCATCGCCTTCTTTTATGCGGCCGGAAAGTACTTTAAAGTACGACACTTCGCCCACATGGTTTTCAATAGAAGTTTTAAACACAAACAAGGAGGTTTTAGCATTTTCATCGCATGCGATCTCTTGCCCGTTGGTGGTTTTGCGCTTGGGTACTTCAGCCGGGCTGGGCATAATATTGCCTATAAATTGCATCAGCCGTTGTACTCCCATGTCTTTTTTTGCGGATACACAAAATACCGGAAACAGATCGCGTACGGCCATTCCTTTTTTTATGCCTTCGCGCAATTGATCTTCGTTAAGGGTGCCTACCTCAAAGTACAATTCCATCAGTGCCTCGTCGTTTTCGGCGGCAGCTTCCACCAAAACATTGTGCAATTCATCGGCCTTTTCTTTTTCTGAGTCAGGTATTTCCACTATTTCGGGGGTGCCACCTTCGGGTCCCCACTGGTACATTTTCATTTTAAGCACATCCACAACCTGATGAAAGGAGGTGCCCACATTTACCGGGTATTGAACGAGCACGGCTTTTGAGCCTGCATTTTGCCGGATAGACTCCCAGGTTTTTTCAAAATCGGCTTTGTCGTGGTCCAACTGATTCACCACCAGCAATACCGGTTTTTTATATTGCTCGGTATAGCGAAACATATTTTCGGTACCTACCTCTACGCCCTGTGTGGCGTTTACGGTCATTAGTGCAGTTGCCATTACGTTGAGCGAGGTAACGGCTCCCCCGATAAAATCGAAGGCGCCGGGGCAATCAATAAAATTGAGCTTCTTCCCTTGCCATTCGGTATACAGTACGGTTGAAAAAACGGAGTAGCCATAATCGTGCTCTACCGGAAAATAGTCGGATGCCGTATTGTGGCCTTCCACCGTACCTTTACGTTTAATTACTCCACCCTCGTACAGCATGGCTTCTGCAAGGGTGGTTTTCCCAGAGCCGCTGCTTCCAATTAATGCAAAATTTCTGATTTCTGCTGCTTTGTATACTTTCATAACTTTGAATTTATAGTGTGAAACACCTGTATTCCCGCGAAGAGTAGCCTGCAAATTATTCAATATTTATGGCTTATCCTAGCAGAAAAAGGGGACCGATACCTTGTTGTAAAACATAACTCTACAACAGTAAAACGGGGCGGTCAAAGGTGCCGTGGCGGGGGTAGTTTGGAAGGGGTCTAAATCCTTTCAACGAATGTGGGGTTTGTTTTGCGGATTGGAAAAAATCTTTTATTTTACACCGCAAATGTTAAAGAATGTCAGAAAAAATCAGATACCAGAAAGAATACATCCTAAACGCATCGTATAGTGTTTTGTACCCTCGCCTGAGTACCCCCAGTGGTTTGTCAGACTGGTTTGCCGATGATGTAAATATTAACGGTTCCAAATACACTTTTTTTTGGGATGGGTCGGAGCAAACTGCCCACATGGTGGCCAATAAATCCAACCGCTATATTCGGTTTAAATGGGACGATGACGAGAGTGAGGAGACTTATTTTGAATTTAGACTGGAAACAGATGAACTGACCAATGAAGTGGCATTGGTGGTGGTGGATTTTGCCGATGAAGATGAGCTGGACGATGCCATGGAGCTGTGGGATACACAGATAGAAAAATTAAGGCACAATTTAGGCCTGATTTAAGGTGCTGAAAACAAGCCAACAAAAAGGGCAATCTTTACCAAAGGTTGCCCTTTTTGATTAAGCTTTTTTACATTGGAAGCTTAGTGGGTTTTATCTACCTTTGCACGAATTTTAAAACCAATGAAGCGCCTCAATTTATACGTATTAAAACAATTTGTAGGGCCTCTTTTTGCTACTTTTTTCGTCATCATTTTTGTGCTGCTTATGCAGTTTATCTGGATGTTTGTAGACGATATTGTGGGCAAGGGGCTGCCGACTTCCGTTGTGCTGGAGTTTTTTTATTACGCCATATTGCGGTTGATGCTTCAGGCACTGCCACTCACCATTCTGCTTTCCTCAATTATGGTGTTCGGGAGTTTGGGCGAACGGCTGGAACTATTGTCCATGAAGGCAGCCGGTATTTCGCTGCTTCACATTATGCGCCCTATGATCATTGTGGTGGTATCCTTAACCATAGGGGCCTTCTTTTTTGCCGACCATGTTGAAACGGCAGCCACAAAAAAACTGGCCACTCTGCGCTACGACATTGGCCGTAAAAACCCGGAAATGAACATAAAAGAGAAGGTGTTTAATTACGACCTTCCGGATATGTCCATTAAAATTGACCGAAAAGACAAAGAGTCGGGCATGCTGTATGGCCTAATGATTTATGACCATAGCAATAAGGATGGCAATACGAGTGTAACCATTGCCGATTCGGGCCGCATAGAAACCGACCCGCGCACCGAAAATCTGAAACTGGTGCTGTACAGTGGAAATGCATACAGCGATGCCCGCGAAAAAAATAAACGGTACGATACCGATAAGGTACCCTACCGACGCGATACCTTTTCGATGCAGGTGATTTTGTTTGGCGGAAAGGACGAAATGAAACGCAGCAACCCTGAAATTTACCGCAGTTTGTGGTTTGCCAAGCGCCTGCCGCAATTGCAGGAGTCGGCCGACTCATTGCAAAGAGAATTTGACGAAGACCTTTTTAAAAGCCAGTTCTCACTGAAAAGGAACTATTATAAAATTGGA
>JAUIMD010000320.1 GCA_030433225.1 Bacteroidia bacterium | reverse complement strand
ATGCGAAAACTTTAAACAGTGCCACCTTTAAGGCTTATGTAGAAAGTGAAAACTGGGAACTGGCAGAAACTGCCTGGAACTTATTAGACAGTGCCGAACAGAACAAAGCAGCATATTTAGAGGCTTATATTGAGGTGTTAACCCAGCTTAAAATGGACGATGAAACCCAAAAACAGGTACAAACCCTTTTGAAGATTGATCCTAAAAATACGGTTGGACTTACCTACCAGGCAACAGCGGTGTACGAGCGGGCTGAAAAACGCTACCGCACCGAAATGGCTGCCTACGCTGCACACAAAACGCGAAAGCAATATGCGCAGTTGCTGGAGGCACTTAAATTATCTACCGAAGAATTTAAAGAAGCCCGGGATATGTTTGAAACGGTATACGAGCAAACCCGCGATAAAGCCGTTGCCGGGTACCTGGCCAACATTTATGCCCGGTTAAACATTCCGGACAAAGCAGCGTACTATAAAAGCAAGGCACAGTAAATGCGCATGCATAGGGCGTAACCCCGTTTTTCTGCATCGGTTAAAAAACTTAATCAGCGGTAATTTTTTGATTTTATCCATATTAATCAATACCTTGTCGTTCAACGAACAACGCGTATGGATCTCGATCTGGATATATTTAAGATAACAAGCAACAATGTAAAGCCTTTACGGGGTCGCATACTTATAGCCGAGCCTTTTTTGCAAGGTTATTATTTTTCCCGTTCCATAGTTTTACTCACCGAGCACAACGAGGAAGGAAGCGTTGGCCTGGTGTTAAACAAGCCCATGGAAATTACCCTGGACAAGGTGTTACAGAATTACCAGGTTTCTCCGCACAGTTTAACATGTGGCGGGCCTGTTAGTCCGGATAAGTTGTTTTATATCCATACTTTTAAAGGAATTGCCGGTGCCGATGAGGTATTGCCGGGGCTTTATTTTGGAGGCGATTTTGACGGAATTTTTGATGCCACGCGCCATTGTGATAATGTAGCACAAAATATCCGGTTTTTTATTGGGTATTCGGGGTGGTCGCAAGGGCAGCTTTTGAGCGAAATTGAACAAAATTCATGGCTGGTGGCAGATACCAGGGTTAGCGACGTTTTTCAGTACACCGACGATCAGTACTGGATTGAAGCCGTAAAAAACATGGGGGAGAAGTATGCGGTATGGGCCAATTATCCATCCAACCCCGACATGAATTAAGCATTTACGGTTGGTAAAAAAATAAGAAAGGCTACCTTAAACGGTGGCCTTTCTACATTTTATCAGGAGGCTGCCTGATGCGAATCATCCTGCACAAACAGCAGTTCGTTTTGGTGGTAGTCAATAAGTACGTGTGCCTTACCTGAGAACCTGCCCGCCAATACCTGCTTACTCAACGGGTTTAAAATTTCCTTTTGAATCAGGCGTTTTATGGGACGTGCTCCGTATTGAGGATTGTACCCCATCGTTCCCAGGTAATCCAGCGCAGCATCGGTAAGCCTGATGTTTAATTGGTTGTGCTGCATAATTTTATTCACCGCATTCACCTGCAACTGTACAATTTGTCGGATTTCTGATTTTTGCAACGGGGTAAACACAATCTGTTCATCTATACGGTTTAAAAATTCCGGACGAATTACCGCTTTCAGGGCATCGTAAACCTTTAATTGGGTTTCGGCCAGTACGGCATCACGGTTGGCCTCAGTTAGGTGGGCCAGGTTGTCTTGTATGTATTGCGATCCAATGTTTGAGGTCATAATAATGATGGTATTTTTAAAATTGGCTACCCGCCCTTTACTGTCAGTAAGCCTGCCATCGTCAAGTACCTGCAGCAGCACATTAAATACATCGGGATGTGCCTTTTCTATTTCGTCGAACAACACCACCGAATACGGTTTTCTGCGTATGGCTTCGGTGAGCTGACCTCCTTCATCGTATCCTACATATCCGGGAGGCGAACCAATCAGGCGGGTTACTGCAAATTTCTCCTGATATTCCGACATGTCGATACGGGTCATGGCATTGTCATCGTCGAAAAGGTACGAGGCCAAGGCCTTGGCAAGTTCGGTTTTTCCTACTCCGGTAGTGCCCAAAAACAGGAACGAACCGATAGGTTTGTTTGGATCCTGCATGCCGGCACGGCTTCGGCGCACGGCATCGGAAACGGCAGCAATGGCTTCGTTTTGCCCTATAACCCGTTTGTGCAGTTCTTCTTCCAGGTGCAGCAGTTTTTCGCGTTCTCCCTGCATTAGTTTCGAAACCGGTATGCCACTCCAACGGGCCACCACTTCGGCAATGTCATCGGCATCCACCACCTCTTTAATAATGGGTGCATCTCCTTGCAGGTCTTCCAGTTTCGCCTGCAATTCCGCAATGTTACTTTCCACGTTTTTCAACGTACCATACCGTATTTCGGCTACTTTACCGTAATCGCCGCTGCGTTCGGCTTGTTCGGCCTGTAATTTGAGTTCTTCTGTTTTTTGTTTTTCGTGTTGAATGTGATCAATCAAATCCTTTTCAGCCTGCCACTTTGATTTTTCCTTCAACTCTTCCTCTTTTAGGTTGGCCAGGTCGCGGTTGATTTGTTCGAGTTTTACGGTATCCTTATCGCGTTTTATGGCTTCTTTTTCAATCTCCAGTTGTTTAATTTTTCGGTCAAGCTCATCCAGTTTCTCAGGTAGGGAGTCTACCTCTAACCGAAGTTTTGATGCGGCTTCATCCATAAGGTCGATGGCCTTGTCGGGCAGAAACCGATCTGTGATGTAGCGATGCGAGAGTTCGACAGCCGCAATCAGGGCATCGTCTTTGATTTGTACCTTGTGGTGACTCTCATATTTTTCCTTTATTCCACGCAAAATGGAAATGGTACTGAGGGTATCAGGCTCATCCACTTTTACAAGTTGAAAGCGACGCTCCAGCGCTTTGTCCTTTTCAAAATATTTTTGGTATTCGGTTAAGGTAGTGGCACCAATGGACCGCAGTTCTCCCCGGGCCAGTGCAGGTTTTAGAATGTTGGCAGCATCCATGGCACCGTCACTTTTACCGGCTCCAACCAGCGTATGAATTTCATCGATAAACAGGATTATTTCCCCATCGGATTGAATCACCTCATTTACCACTGCTTTTAGGCGTTCTTCAAATTCACCTTTGTATTTAGCCCCCGCAATAAGAGCTCCCATATCCAAACTGTAAATGGATTTGGTTTTGAGATTGATGGGTACGTCGCCACGGATGATGCGGTGCGCCAGGCCTTCGGCAATGGCTGTTTTACCGGTTCCGGGTTCTCCTATTAAAATGGGATTGTTTTTGGTACGGCGGGTGAGAATTTGCAATATGCGGCGAATTTCTTCATCGCGCCCAATTACGGGATCCAGTTTTCCCAACCGCGCCCTTTCGTTCAGGCTTACAGCAAAGCGGTTTAAGGCATCAAATTTATTTTCGGCATTGGGATCTTCTACCTTGGCACCTTTACGTAACTGGCCTATGGCATCCTGCAGTGTTTTTTCATTAATTCCGGCATCTTTCAACATGCGCGAAATGGCATCATTTTCGGCAATTAACCCCAGTAACAGGTGCTCAATGGATACATATTTATCGCCCATTTTGGTGGCAATGCTTTCGGCTTTCTGCAGTACATTTTGCACCGGTTTAGCCAGGTAAGGTTCTGCTCCGGCAACTTTTGCATAACTTGAAACGTGGTTTTCAATTGCTTTTTTCAGGTTGCCGGATTGAACGCTGAGTTTCTCAAACAAAAATCGGGTAATGTTTTCTCCGGTATGCATTATACCCAGGAG
>JAUIMD010000319.1 GCA_030433225.1 Bacteroidia bacterium | reverse complement strand
CAAACGTGCCTTATGGTTTACTGACGGACAAGAAAAAGAAATAAATCAGCAAGATTTATTTACCGATGGGTATGCGGTTATAAAGTATAAAAACCTTAAAAGAGACGGAAGTCTTGCCTCCCCCTCTTTAGGTGCTTTTAACAACATAGGTATCCCTGTATTTCGATTAGCAGATGCCTACCTGATGGCAGCAGAATTGGAGTTACGACTAAACGGAACAGTTTCAGGTACAGCTACCCAAAATCTACAGGCGATCAGAGAACGTGCAGGCTTATCAGGCAGCGCTCCAACCATTAACTTGCAATACATTTTGGATGAACGTGGCCGTGAATTATACTGGGAGTGCCACCGAAGAACAGACTTGGTACGTTTTGGACAATTTACAAAGGGGTACAATTGGCCTTTGAAAGGAAACAGCCTTGAAGGAAGAGACGTTGATGACAAATACAACCTCATGCCCATTCCAAACAGTGATTTAAATGCCAACTCCAACTTAAAGCAAAACAGCGCCGCTTATTAAGCTATACGGCAGAATTTAACGCTAAAAATTTGAAGACAGATGAAAATGAAAATCAAATATTTATATGCATTGCCCATCATTTTTCTTTCATTGATGGCTTGCCAGGAGCTTGAACAATTACAAATCAAGGCCCCCGACCAGGTGGTTGCTCCAAAAATTGATGCCCCCGCTGACGGAACAGTTATACCTTTATCAAAGGATAATGCGTCTGAAAATGCGATGATCCTTCGTTTTACCCGCACAGATTATGGGCTGGAAATTGGACCCACATATACTGTCGAGGTGGACCTGAAAGAAGGTGACTTTACTGATGCTATCGAATTAGGCACCTCTTCAAAAGATACGTTCGCAATAACCCAGGGTGAGTTAAACGATAAATTACTAAAACTAGGCCTGGTTCCTGAAACTGAAGGTGATTTCCTCCTGCGTATAGTGAGTAGTACAACCGACTCAATGGATGTATACCTAAGTAATGTTATGGCATACAAAGCAAAACCATATGCCACCACTTTCACATCCATTTACATGATTGGTGCAGCAACAGGGGGTTGGGATACCAAGTTGGCAGTTGAAGTTGCTTCGATTGGCGAGTTTGGAAAGCATGAAACTCTGGCACTATTTACCAAAGATAACGGACAGAATTTCCGCTTCTTTACAGAGGCTGATTGGGGTAAATCACTTGGAGGATACGATGTATTTCCAAATTACCCGGCTGGAATTCTTGAACCTGCTGCGGGAGATAGCGATCCAAATTTCAACTTTATTGGAACCGCAGGATGGTATAAGATTGAAACCGACCAAACTACCGGCACAATTACCATGACTGAAGTAGATGAACCATTAATGTATTTAACCGGTGACGCTACGCATGGATGGGATTGGGATGACCCGGTTACCAGCCTGAATTGGGTAGGACACCAAACATGGGAGGGCGATGTATCCTTCACAAAAGATGGTGCATTCCGCTGCTTCGAACAGAAAAACTGGGGTCCGGTTGGTTATGGACATGACGTTATTTCTGTATTCGACACAGACTATATTATTATTGCTGCTGATCATGGCGATCCGAACTGGTACTTTGTTGCCGAAAGTGGAACGTATCATGTTATCGTCGACAAGCGAGCTGGATCGATGACAATATCCCCTAAATAGGATTTGGACGAATCCTTCAGGAGGCCATCTGAAAGGGTGGCCTCTTTTTTTGAACAATAAACGTTAGAACATGAAACTCTTTCTTATCTCCATACAATTGTTGTTTTTAGGTGTTGGTTTAACCGCGCAGGTTGTAACTACCAGTCCCACTAAACCAACAGCAAATGAACCCATCACCATCACTTTTCATGCCGACCAGGGAAGCAAAGGCCTGATAAATTATACCGGCGATGTTTATGCACATACCGGCGTAATCACAAACCTAAGCACAGGTACTTCGGATTGGAAATACGTGCAAGCCGAATGGACGGAAAACCTTGACAAGTGCAAACTAACCCGAGTAGATGCCAATACATATACCCTGATTATTTCACCTGATGCAACCCAATTTTATAATGTTGCCCAAGGAGAAACCATAGTACAACTCGCATTGGTATTTCGAAATGCAGACGGCTCAAAAACAGGAAAAGATGTAGGTGACACAGATATATTTATAGACCTGGATTTGTCGGGCAGCTCTACGCAGGTTGTATCATCCGAACCTGAAACACCCACGCTTTCCGAACCGGCCACCCTATACTTTTATGCCGACAAAGGCTCCCAGGGCCTGAAAGATTACGCCGGCGACATTTATGCGCATACCGGTGTAATAACGGAGAGCAGCTCCAATGGCACCGATTGGAAATACGTAATTGCCGACTGGGATGTAAATATTCCAAAAGCCAAACTAACCCGGGTGGATGCCAACACCTACAAGCTAAACATTACCCCAACCTTAAAAAGCTACTACAATGTGCAGGGCGGTGACATTGTAAAACAACTGGCCTTTGTTTTTCGAAATGAAGATGGAAGTAAAACCGGGAAAGATGTGGGCGATGCCAACATTTTTGTAGATGTGACTGACCTTAGCCTCGGAGTTAAGTTCGTTGCCCCCGAAAAAAGCCCATGGCTGATTCATGTAAATGAAACCGTAACTTTTCATGCCGAACCCAACAAACCCAGTGGCATGGTAGCCAAAATAAACGGGGCATACAAAGCATCAAATGGTGGAACTTCACTCATTTTTTCACACACCTTTACTCACACAGGCAACTACACCATTCATGTGGAAGCCACAGCCGAACAGGAAACTGCCAATACCACCATGGAAGTACGCGTTACCTCACCTCCCAAAGAAAAGCCGCTTCCACAGGGAGTGAAAGAAGGAATTAACTACGACTCCTCCGACAAAACAAAAGTTACACTGGCACTATATGCACCGCATAAAAAAGTTGTGCATTACCTGGGCGAACAGAACAATTTTTTGATGGATGATGCCTACCAAATGTACAAAGACGGAGATACCTGGTGGATAACACTTGAAAACCTGCAGGCGGGAAAAGAATATGCCTACCAGTACCTGGTAGATGGCGAACTTACCATTGCGGATCCTTATGCCGAAAAAGTACTGGACCCGTGGAACGATTCCTATATCCCAACCACGGTTTATCCAAACCTAAAACCCTATCCCACAGAACTTACACAAGGGATTGTAAGTGTATATCAAACCGCACAACAGCCTTATCAATGGAAATCCACCAACTTTACAATGCCTGATATTGAAGACCTTGTAATTTACGAATTACACATTCGGGATTTTGATGAACGCCACTCCATTAAAGCCGTTGAAGAGAAACTTGAGTACTTACGACAACTGGGGGTAAATGCCATTGAACTGTTGCCCTTTAACGAGTTTGAAGGAAACAGCAGTTGGGGCTACAACCCATCGTTTTATTTTGCTACCGACAAATATTACGGCACTAAATTAGCCTACCAGCAATTTATAGATAAAGCACACGAAATGGGCATGGCCGTAATTATGGACATGGTGCTGAACCACAGCTTTGGCCAGCACCCACTGGTGCAATTGTATTTTGATGCCAATGCCGGCACCTGGGGGCAACCTACAGCCGAAAACCCATGGTACAACCCAACCAGCCCAAATACAACGTACAGTTGGGGCTACGATTTTAATCATGAAGCACCGGCTACCAAGGCTTTTGTTGACAGGGTGGTTAATTTTTGGATGACGGAATTTAAGCTGGATGGATTTCGGTATGATTTTACCAAA
>JAUIMD010000318.1 GCA_030433225.1 Bacteroidia bacterium | reverse complement strand
CGAAGACACTCCCGACCAGGAAAAGGCTACCACCAATGTAAAGGCCGATATGGAACAGGAAGTCCCTATGGATAGGTTGGTGTGTGGCGATGTGGGCTTCGGAAAAACAGAGGTCGCGATACGGGCGGCATTTAAGGCTGCCACCGACGGCAAACAAGTGGCCGTTTTGGTGCCCACAACCATTTTGGCATTTCAACATTACAATACCTTTAAGTCGAGGCTGAAAGATTTTCCCGTGACCATAGAATACGTATCGCGATTTAGAAAAAGTGCCGAAATAAAAGAGATTTTAAAGCGCCTGAAAAACGGCCAGGTGGATATACTTATTGGCACACACCGCCTGATAAGTAAGGATGTAGTATTCAAAGACCTTGGCCTTTTGGTGGTGGATGAAGAACAGAAGTTTGGCGTTGCTACGAAAGAAAAGCTCAAATCGTTAAAGGTAAATGTGGATACCCTAACACTAACGGCCACCCCCATTCCACGTACCATGCAGTTTAGTTTGCTGGGAGCCCGCGATTTATCCGTCATTAATACTCCCCCACCTAACCGCTACCCCATACAAACCGAGTTGCACGCCTTAAACGAGAACATTATACGCGAGGCCGTGTATTATGAGCTGGAGCGTAACGGGCAGGTATTTTTTATCCACAACCGCATTCAAAACATTTACGAGGTGGAAACCATGCTGCGGCGGGCCGTACCCGAGGCACGAATTGTGGTAGGACACGGGCAAATGGACGGCAAACAACTCGAGAAAGTACTGCTCGATTTTATGGATGGGCAATACGATGTGCTGCTGGCCACCACCATTATTGAGTCGGGGCTTGACATACCAAATGCCAATACCATTTTGATTAACAATGCACAGAATTTTGGACTTAGTGAGTTGCACCAGTTGCGCGGGCGGGTGGGCCGTTCCAACAAAAAAGCGTTTTGCTACCTGCTGTCTCCTCCCCTAAGCACCTTACCGGCCGATGCCCGCCGACGCTTGCAGGCCATTGAATCGTTCTCTGACCTGGGGAGCGGCTTCAACATTGCCCTGCAGGATTTGGACATTCGTGGGGCAGGTAACCTGTTAGGTGGAGAACAAAGCGGCTTTATTTCAAACATTGGCCTGGAAACCTACCACCAAATTTTGAATGAAGCGATGTTAGAACTACAGGAAGGTGAATTTAAAGACCTGTTTAAGGATCGCCGCACCGATACGGCCGGCACCACCTACCTTACCGATTCTGTGATTGAGTCGGACCTGGAACTGCTCATTCCCACAGAATACGTATCCAACATTACCGAGCGCATGAACCTGTACCGTGAACTGGACAATATAAAAGATGAGAAAGAACTCTCGGTTTTTGAGGCACAATTAAAGGACCGTTTTGGGGAAATCCCCGAAAAAACGCACGAACTTATCCAGGTGGTTCGCCTTCGCTGGGAGGCTATTAAAGCCGGAATTGAGAAAATTGTACTGAAAAACGGTTTGATGATAACCTACTTTATCAGCGACCAAAATTCAGCGTACTACAGTTCCGACAGTTTTACTGCCATACTGGATTTTCTAAAAAACAACCCCAATGCCTGTAAAATTAAAGACACCGGCGACAAATTATCGCTTATTTTTCAGGAAGTAAACACCATAAATGCCGCCTTACACCAGTTAAAATTTTTACAAGGTAAAGCATAAACAGGGCCGTTTACCTACGAATAATGGCGTTTTTGTTTAAGAAGAATTAAGTCTTTTTTCGGTCAGCCATACAGAAAGTGTGTGCGCTTTTTTCCTAAATTTGATTGAATTGAAATGAAGTTGAATCAAATTTCCTAACAAATAAATACCATGCAAAAAAAACTGAACGACCGTTTAAAAGAATGGAAAGGCAAAACCGAAGAACTATGGCTGCAACTAAATTTAGGTGCCAGTGAAGCCAAAGATCAATACGAAAAACAGAAAAAAGAGCTGGCCAAATGGGTTGAAGAAACCAAGGTTAAACTGAATGACCTTCCCGATAAAAGTTCGGCCAAAGCCAAAGAGCTACAGGTAAAACTGGATGAACTGAAAAAGGAGGCGGAGAAAAAAACCGCAGAAACCAAAGAAAAGCTAAAAGAGCAGCAAGAGATTTTATCCGAAAAGCTTGATGAGGTGAAAGATGATTTAAAAGAGGCATACGCCCATTCGTCAGATAAAGCCGCCGAATACAAAGAAAAAGCAGAAGAAAAACTGACCGATTTCCAAACGCGTTTTGACGTTTTTAAACTGCAATTACACCTGGGATCAAAAGAAGCGCAAGAGCTTTGGGAACGCAAAAAGAAAGAAACCGCGGCAAATTTAAAGGAACTGGATGAGAAGATTGACAAGGCTGCCGATGTTACCGGAGAGCTGTTACACAACGTTGGCAACGAATTAAAATCGTCGTGGTCGAAACTGAAAAAGACCTTTAAATAACAAAATACGCGTTTGTATTTACGAGGGGATCGGGTGTATTCACCCGGTCCTTACTTTTTAAAATAGTTGATACACCCTCATTTTTCCACGGGTTTATCCGGTAAATTGTAACAGAATATTCACATAAAAATTTGATAGTTAGTACGATTTAGCTTTTTTCATTCAAAAATTAGTCTACCTTTGGGCTAGTTTTTTATTTAATATTTTTATTATGAACATTTTCGTGGGTAGCCTCCCCTTTCGTTTAGAAGAGGCAGATTTACAGGAGATTTTCGAGCAATACGGCGAAGTATCTTCTACAAAGATCATTATGGACCGCGCTACCGGTCGTAGCAAAGGTTATGGTTTTATTGAAATGGCCGAAGAAGAAGCAGCAAAAAAAGCAATTGAAGAGTTGAATGGCGCAGAAGTTGAAGGTCGTGAGATTGTTGTAAACGTTGCACAGGAACGTAAAAGAGACGACCGTCCAAGACGTTTTAACAACGGCGGTGGTCGTGGCGGAAACGGCGGCGGATACCGTAGCGGTGGAAGAGACCGTGGTGGTTACAGCTCTAGCAATTACTAAAAATATAGTTTTAGTTCTCTCGAATCCCGGTTATTTGCCGGGATTTTTTTTTTGCCCAATGGCTCCACCTATAAAAGTACCTGGATGGTATACGAGGCATTAAATTCCCGCGTTGGCTCCAGGGTAAGCATGCCATCTTTGTGCTGCAATTGCTGATTGGTGTCCCAACTATCGGCGTATCCCAGCCACGGTTCAATACACACAAAAGGAGCCCCGGGTTTCGCCCACACCCCTAAAAAGGGAAAATCTGCAAAACTCACCTCAATGCGTTTCCCCCCGGTACGTTTTCGCAACGTTGCTTTTCGTGACCGAATGGTTTTGAAAATTAAGGCATCATCATCAAACAGGTTTGGAGTGAGTGGAAGCCAGTTTCCATCCAAAGCAATGGTGCGGGTCTGGTCGGTTATTAATCCGTCAGCATTTAAACGGTTGCTAAGCAGGGCATTTTCCTCCAGTTCCAGTTCAATGCCATAGTCCTCGTACTTCTCATTTTTGTAAAACGGACAGTTGAAGGCAGGGTGACCCCCCAGGGTAAAGTACATATTTTCGGAGCCCGTGTTGGATACCCGGTGTAGAACTTGCAAGCTGTTTCCTTGCAACACAAAACTAATCTCAAACACAAAATCAAAAGGGAACACTTTTTGGGTGGCCGGCCCGGAAACCAGGCGGTACGTAATGCGCGTGCTGCGTTCTTCCACCAGCTCCAACTGATCGTTGCGCCTTATTATCCCGTGTTTTGGAATCAGGTACGGCTCATTGTTGTAATACGTGGTATTGTTTTTT
>JAUIMD010000317.1 GCA_030433225.1 Bacteroidia bacterium | reverse complement strand
ATGCATACGCACTAATGTAGGATTGTTTCCAATGCGTGGGTGCACCGTTGTTGTAGTGCTGACGGAGTGCTTCGGTGTAGGGCTGCCGTTCATCCCCAAAAATATTCCTGAACTGCTCCAGCCATGCGGGCTGCGAGGCAACAATTAAATCCCAGTAATAGTGGCCTACCTCATGCCGAAAATGCCCGATTAAGGTGCGGTAGTGTTCGTTTAAAGTTTTGCGCATTTTTTCACGCGTTACGGAGTCGGCCTCTGCCAACAAAATGGTAATTACTCCATTGGCATGTCCGGTCATCACGTTTTCGCCCTTGGCTTCCGCTACTTCTTTTGATAAAAAATCGAAACACAACCCCCTTTGAGCATTGTCGAGTTTACTTACTACCGGCAACGCAAGCTGTTGCAACGAATACACCAAACGCCTTTTTGCCAGTTCCATCTGTTTCCAATACTCATAATTTTCGGGCAATGTAATGTCAGGTATTGTACGGTTTAGCCTGCACGATGTACAATATCCGTGTGCGTTCTCCTTTGAGACCAGCCCGTTGCACACCCCATGCGACTTATTTTTACAGTACACATAGCTGTGCCCATCAATTTCCCATTCCTTGTGGTAGGGATTCAATGCATAAATTTGGTGGGTCACATCCAAATATCCCAATGACGAACCGCATTTTTCGCACCCGTAATTGTCGAAAAATACCGGTAAATAACAGTTTTTGCATTGAAATATTTTCATATTGCTCTAAACGTCTAAGCTCTTTTTGTACGCGTAAAAGTAGTTTTTCTGAAGGGTTTGAAAAAGGATGGGGCAAGGCATCTCACTTTTTGTTAAAATGTTTAACTTTAGCCATTGCAAAGCATTTATATACTAATCGTTACCGTTTTATGAAACATTTTATACTTCTACTTTCAACTTTAATTACCGTTCAGGTCTCCGCACAGTTTAATCCCGGAAGAGGTACGTATCCACTCGATACTGTTATTTTTATCCACCAGAATGACGCAGACTTTATCCAAATCCCCGAAAATTCGTTGTGGCATAAAACACGAGGCAATAAATCAGGTATGGAAAATAATGATGCTTCCTGGGTGTTAGTGTCAGATACCGGGCATGCGTTTGTTTCGCAGGATACTTCTTATTTCGATATTAAAATACCCAATGCCTTGTTGTTTGGCGGAGAAAACTCCGAAATTTACAAGGAGGCTTTAGACCATAATTTGGAGTCGTTATTCTATTCGTATTTATGGAGTTATTCCATTCGAATTGAAAATCAGTTTCAAATTACGGATGAAAGTAAAGGGGTGTTTCTGTATAAGGATGACCAGTCAACACTTTTTGACACCGTTGGGATTTGGTATGAAAATTCTGACCGGTATAATGATTGCCACTTTCAAATTTCTCAAACGCTTAGCCCCAATCATCCGGAGGATTTTTGGAGTAAAATGGCTTACCCCATAAGTGGAGATACAGAACAAAGCTGGAAGTATACATGGTTGTACTATTATTTTTTACCTGCCAGTTTAAAAAGTAATTCGATTAATACCGATAATGTATTGGAAGATACTACCACAGTAAGAGTACTGTATATTGCACCAGATAGTTTAAGCGGAGGTGCAGGGTGGATGATTAAAAGTATAGCTATAAGAACTTATGTGTGTTTGGAAAATTGTCCCACCGAAGTTGAACAGATCAATGGTACGGAACCAATAATTTCGATTTACCCCAATCCCGTTGCAGATTTCCTTCATTTAAAACCAGGAAAAACTGCTCCTGAAAATCTATCCTATAAAATTATCAATGCAATGGGGCAAGCGATGAACGTGAAAAGCTCACATAATAACGGGGAAGTTTTGTTTGAAACTTCTCAATTGAGCAAAGGATCTTATGTGTTGCTGGTGCAAGGATCAGGCTTTTTTAATTCCTACCTTTTTGTAAAGTAATCCATTTGTAATAAAATTTTATTGACGTATTCATACGTCGAATGAATGTTTGACGTATATTTGCGTCAAATTATTAGCAGATGGTACAAATAAAAGCAGAACTTTTCGAGAAAACGTTGACCGAGCAGGCACAGTTTTTTAAGGCACTTGCTCACCCGGCTCGTTTACAAATATTGCTTTTCCTGGCAAAATCTACTTCGTGTATCACCGGCGATATTTCCGACGAAATTCCATTAGGAAGAACTACGGTAAACCAACATTTAAAGGAGTTGAAAGAACTGGGCCTTATTCAGGGACATGTGGAAGGCGTAACAACCAAATACTGTTTAAATCCTTCGCGTGTGGATGAAGTAGTACAGGCTATCCAAAATTTTACCGATCAGTTATCCCTGCAAAATTACACCTGCGATTAACGCAACAAACCCAACAAAATATAGTGTTGCTCCGGAACAAAAAACGTTGAGTTCTCCACAAAATAAAAATCTGAAAAACCCATAATGACTACTTTGAATACACAAGCAACCTCGGTGCCACAGGTAAAAATAAAACGACAAATCGGATTCTTCGAAAAATACCTGACCCTTTGGGTTGCCTTATGCATTGGGGGAGGTATTTTTATTGGGAATTTTTTTGGCGATGGCGTTACTGTGCTTAGCCGTATGGAACTGTTTAATGTAAATATTCCCATTGCTGTTTTGGTGTGGTTTATGATTTACCCCATGATGTTGCAGGTAGACTTTTCCAGCATTAAAAAGGTAGGAAAAAACCCTAAAGGCGTGTTGTTAACCGTTGTTATTAACTGGGTAATTAAACCCTTTACCATGGCTTTTTTTGCCTGGATATTTTTTGCCAAAATTTACGCTGCCTTTATCAGTCCGGAACTGGCCGGCGAATACATAGCCGGGGCAATTTTGTTAGGCGCAGCCCCGTGTACCGCCATGGTGTTTGTTTGGAGCTATTTAACCAATGGCGACCCCAACTATACCCTGGTGCAGGTATCGGTAAACGATTTGCTTATACTGGTGCTTTTTGTGCCCATTGTGGGGCTGTTGCTGGGCATTACCAATATAACAATTCCTTACAATACGCTGGTAACAAGCGTGGTAGTTTTTGTGGTGGTTCCCCTGGTGGCGGGCATACTAACCCACAAACAATTGATACAAAAAAAAGGAGAAGCGTGGTTTAAAAAACAGTTTTTGCCGCGATTTAAACCGGTTTCCATCCTCGCTTTATTGCTTACCCTGGTATTGCTATTTGCCTTTCAGGGAAAAACAATTACCGATAACCCGTTCATCATTTTATTGGTGGCCATTCCGCTGATTGTGCAAACGTATGCCATATTCTTTTTGGCCTGGTTTGGTGGAAAAAAACTCGGATTAAAGCACCCGGTATGTGCCCCTGCATCCTTAATTGGTGCCAGTAACTTTTTTGAACTGGCCGTGGCTGTGGCCATTGCCCTGTTTGGATTGCAATCGCCGGCTGCCCTGGTAACAGTGGTGGGGGTTTTGGTTGAAGTGCCGGTAATGTTATCGTTGGTAAGCTTTGCCAACCGTATGAAATATGATTAAGATTCCAATAGAAATATGAAACTATCAAACGTAAAAACCGTACTGAACGATCTGTCGAAAATAGCCTTTAAGTTACCCGATGGTAGCCTTGTGCCCAGTCATTTTCATGTTACGGAAGTAGGGAAGGTAAGCAAACATTTTATTGATTGCGGAGGAACAGTACGTACCGAGGAAGTGGTGAATTTTCAGTTGTGGAGTGCCAACGATTACGACCATCGTCTGCATCCCGAAAAGTTACTGCAAATCATTCAACTCTCCGAGGAGGTGTTGAACATCCCTGATGCAGAGGTGGAAGTGGAATACCAGGGACAAACC
>JAUIMD010000316.1 GCA_030433225.1 Bacteroidia bacterium | reverse complement strand
AAAAGGCTGTGTCTACGCACCCAAGACGGCGAAGGTGTCTCAGTGGCGCTACCGCTGTATGACAATGGCCGGGACCTACCCAAAGGATATCACGCCAGAGCATGCTGATGATATTGAAGTCACCTCTTTGAAAAAAGACAAAGAGGGGTAGCTTTTTTATTGTTTTTCCACAACCAGGTTACCGAATGCTGATCCAGACTTTTTGTGAGGTATGCCGTAGAGGTTTTAAGCACCTCCAGTTGTTGCAGCGTATGTTTTTCAATGCTTTTTTGCTGCACATGGTGCACATCGGGCCTAAAATAAAGCCACTGAAACCACACCGCCATGGCCAGAAATAAAATGCCCGGCAGCAGGTATTGAATGGCTAATGGATGCAGACGTTTATTCATGGTGATACGGTTCTCCTTTTCTAATAGTCATTGCCCGATACACTTGTTCTACAAAAAACAAACGCACCATTTGATGCGAAAACGTCATCTTGGATAAGGATATTTTCTCGTTGGCCCGCTCATATACTTCCTGCGAAAATCCATACGGGCCGCCAATCACAAAAATAACTTTTTTAAGTCCGCGAAGCATGTAGCCCGACAATTGTTCTGAAAACCGTACGGAGGTTGGCTGTTTGCCCTTTTCATCCAGCAAAATTACCCAATCGCCGTTTGCAACATGTTTCATAATCAGTGCGCCTTCCTTTTCCTTTACCTGTTCCTCCGTAAGGGTGCGGGTGTTTTTTAAATCTTTAAGTTCTGTTAACTGAAAAGGCACATAGTGTTTTAACCGATTAACATACACCTCTATCCCGCTCAGCAAATAGGCGTCAGTTGTTTTTCCAACGGTAAGCAATTCAATTTTCATACATCGTACATAAGAAACCACAAAGTAAATCGTAGGCAGTGTTTTTACGAAACCCCGGGCTGAAAAGTTTTACCATAACCGAAAATAAGCCAGGGCAACTGTAGTTTTACGGGGCAAAAACAAAATTCACCCATGAAATATACCGAAATAATTTTCTTACATTGCCCATTGGTATTAATTTTGTATTAGTTAACTAAAACTTTACAATGAGAAAGTATCTACTGCTCACAACCTTTGTTTTGTGCTGGTCGGCTTTGGCAACGGCCCAAACCGTTACCGACGATGTTATTTCGGCGTTTCAAAACGGCAATGCTGCACAATTGGCCAACTATTTTAATTCCAATGTGGAACTGATTTACGATGGTCCCGGAAAAATTTACAACAGTAGTCAGGCCGAAATGATTATGAAGGACTTTTTCAAGGACAATTCCCCCACAGACTTTACCCGAATTCACGAAGGTGATAAAGACAATTCCATATTTCTTATTGGCAACCTGAGCACAACGGGTAACCGCTTTCGGGTGTCCATACTCATGAAAAAATCCGGCAGTTCTGTTTTAATTCATCAAATTCGCATTCAAGATGCCTGAAAATTTTGACTACATCGATGCCTTGCTTGAACTGGCATTTAAAGAAGATATCGGGGATGGAGACCATTCCACACTTTCCTGCATTCCGGCTGACAAAACCAGCAGGGCGCAACTTATTGTTAAAGAAAATGGTATTTTGGCCGGAGTGGACATTGCCCAACAGGTATTTCACCGGTTTGATCCTGATTTAAAGGTGACGGTACTTTTGCACGATGGTGCCCGTGTTACCTTTGGCGACATTGCCTTTACCGTTGAAGGCCGCATCCAATCCATATTACAAACCGAGCGTGTGGTGCTGAACATAATGCAACGAATGAGCGGTATTGCCACCCGAACAGCCAAATACGTAAAAAAACTGGAGGGGCTGCATACCCAAATTCTGGATACGCGCAAAACCACCCCCGGCATGCGCTACATTGAAAAACTGGCGGTAAAAATTGGGGGAGGCGAAAATCACCGCATGGGTTTGTTCGACATGATTATGCTGAAAGACAACCACATTGATTTTGCCGGAGGAATTACCCAGGCGGTAAAAACGGCCCAGGCCTATCTTGAGGCGCACAACAAAAACCTGAAAATAGTGGTGGAAGTACGCAACTTTAAAGAACTGGATGAGGTACTATCCCTTGAAGGTGTTTACCGGGTAATGTTGGACAATTTTACCCCCAACCAGGCACGCAAAGCCGTTAACCAGATTAAAGGACGCGTACAAACCGAAGCCACCGGCGGCATCACCCTGGAAACCTTGCGCGAGTTCGCCGAGTCAGGAGTAGACTATATTTCGGTAGGTGCACTTACCCACTCTGTAAAAAGCCTCGATATGAGTCTGAAGGCCTACTAAGCAGGAGATGCACAGGCCAAGTATGCACGCAAGGGAATACCATGAATTTATCCAAAACCTCGAAATACGTTATCCGCATTTTGTGCTACATGGCGTCAAACGATGCGCAAATGTATACCGCCAAACACCTGGTGGAAACCCTGGCCCTTTCCGATAAATTTTTGCGAAAATTAATGACACAGCTTTCCAAGGCGCAACTCATACGCAGCATTCAGGGGCGCGACGGCGGCTACGTTTTTGCCCGCCCCATTCACCAGATATTTTTAATGGACATTGTTCGCGCAGTAGAGGATCCGCAAAAGTATACCGAGTGCGCATTGGGATTTAAAGAATGTTCTGACACCAGCCCCTGCCCCATCCACCACATGTGGAAAGAGGCCCGAAAACCCATGCTGAAAATGCTGACCAAAACCAGCTTACAAGACATTGTTGAGCGAGGTTTTGATGGAAGTTATTAGGTATTCGGCACCCCATCAATCTAAATTATAAGGTTTTGATGAAAATCCCCATTTATGGGGATATCAACACATGTCCCTATATACTACTTTTGTGTAGTATTTAAATTTAATCTAAAAAATCAGAGAGATGGTAGAATATAATAAAACCTCCATTGCGAGCCGCATTATCACAAACAACGAAAAAGGTAACCTAACCCTATTTGCTTTTGATAAAGGGCAAAAACTGAATCCACAGTCCGATCCTTACGATGCCACTGTACAGGTTCTGGAAGGTTCCGGGAACATCATCATCAACAATAAGGTGCATACCATTCACGAGGGAGAGTGCTTGACCATGCCGGCTAACATTCCGCATTCCATTGAAGCACCGCAGCGTTTTAAAATGCTCATGACCATGCTAAAATCATAAGTCGAACATACAGAATCACAACACCCTAAGGGGATTAAAACATCTGAAAGCGGGGATTGATAACCATTCAATCTCCGTTTTTTTGTGCGCCTATACGAGCCACCGCCCACAGTTTTTGCACAGTTCCACCAAAACCTTAAAATGGCACAGGGGATTGGAATTGGGATGGAACCTTCGGATATTTGTAAGGGAATTAAAAAACACAGCCATGACGTTAAGCGAATTAGGATTTCGTTCCTCCCTGGAAACGGATCGAAAAACATACGGGTGGGAACAATTCGACTTTGGGCGGGTAAGTGCAGTACATAAGGACCGCTATAGCGTAAAAACCACCAATGGCGATCAGGATGCTGAACTGGTGGGGCACCTGCGCTATACCGCACAAAACCACAGAGACTGGCCGGTAATTGGCGACTGGGTTGCCATAAGTCCTTACGACGAAAACAAGGTACTGATACAAGGCATCTACCCGCGTTACAGTATGCTTGAGCGGCAAAGTGTTGGTAAACAAGGTGAAAAACAGGGAATAGCCGCAAACCTTGATGTGGCTATTATTGTGCAGGCCGTGGACCGCGATTTTAACCTCAACCGGCTGGATCGCTACCTGACCATATGTTACCAGGCAAACATTACCCCGGTGCTGCTGCTGAATAAAACCGATTTAATTCCCCCCGAGA
>JAUIMD010000315.1 GCA_030433225.1 Bacteroidia bacterium | reverse complement strand
GATATGGAAAAGAGGCGGTCGTCTCTGTGACTCAAAGAGGGTCAGGCGGTTGAGGAAAAATATCCAAAAAATGTTAAGAAAAATTGCAATGTACACATTGCAAAATGACCTGAAAAATGCAACGCACACATAAAAAAATGACATGAAGCGCTTCGTTTACAACAAGATACCGTTGCAGGCAAAATTGTATTGTAGAATCGCTAAACAAAGCGTCCAAACATTTGTTTACATGTTATTGTCGCAAAAGGCTTTATGAAATATATATTCAATCTAAATAATGTATATCTTGCAGCCCTTTTCGCTGAAAAAGCTTTTAATTTGAAGTTAGATAAATAATAAGTATAGAAATGGCATTATTTGAAATTGTTATGCCCAAAATGGGCGAGAGCATCCAGGAAGCAACAATAACCAAGTGGTTTATTAAACCTGGAGATACTGTAGAAGAAGATGATACCCTGTTGGAGATTGCTACGGATAAAGTGGACTCTGAGGTGCCTTCTCCTGTGGATGGTGTCGTAAAGGAAGTTAAGTTTAGTGTGGATGATGTGGTGCCGGTAGGAGAGGTAATTGCCATCATTGATATGGATGGTGAAGGTGGTGCTGCAGAAGAAGCTGCCCCTGCTAAAACTGAATCTGCGCCTAAAGCAGAAGCTCCGGTAAAAGAAGAACAGGCTCCAGAAACTGCTTCTGATGAATTGTCAGCTCGTGACGACGAAGGACGTTTCTACTCCCCCGTAGTGCGTAACATGGCCAAGCAACATGGCATTTCAAAAAGCGATTTGGATAGCATTTCCGGTTCAGGACTGAATGGAAGAGTAACCAAAGAAGATGTACAGGCCTTTATTGATGGTGGTGCGAAAGCTGCTGCACCGGCTCCTGCTGCTGCAAAATCTGCTGCCCCAGCCGCTGCGCCTGCTGCCAAGCCATCTGCTCCTCCTGTACAAAGTGCCGATGGTGACGAAATTATCGAAATGGGCCGCATGCGTAAGCTGATTGCCGACCATATGGTAATGTCTAAATCAGTTTCGCCACACGTTACTTCAGTAGTAGAAGCCGATGTTACCAAACTGGTGAACTGGAGAAATAAAACAAAAGGAGAATTTGAAAAGAAATACGGTACTAAATTAACTTTTACCCCAATGTTTACCGAGGCTGTAGCCAAAGCGCTGCGCGATTTCCCAATGGTAAATGTATCGGTAGATGGAGCCAAAATAATTAAGCGTAAGCATATTAACGTTGGAATGGCCGTTGCCCTGCCGGATGATAACTTGATTGTACCCGTAATTAAAGATGCAGATACAAAGAACCTGGCTGGTTTGGCATCTGACATTAGTACCCTGGCTGTAAAGGCACGTTCTAATAAGTTAGATCCAAGCGATATCCAGGGAGGTACATTCACCATTACCAACTTTGGTTCGTTTAAAGGGTTAATTGGTACGCCGATTATTAACCAGCCACAAGTGGCCATTTTGGCAACCGGTGCTATTCAAAAAGTGCCTGCGGTAATTGAAACTCCTGAGGGAGATGTAATCGCAATCCGTCAGAAAATGTATTTATCCCTGTCGTACGATCACCGCGTAGTAGATGGTATGTTAGGAGGAAACTTCCTGAAACGCATTGCAGACTATCTGGAAGAGTTTGATACCAGCAGAACTGTCTAATCCTTAAACCTGAAAAATTAGTAACGATGAAGAAAAGAATAGATCAGAAATACGGAATAATTCAAACCGATAAGGAAACACTTGCCAGGTGGTTTCATATTTTAACCCTGTCGCGCATACTGGATGAAAAAGCTCCCAATTACCTGAAACAGGCTATTGGATGGTCGTACCACGCACCGGCCGCAGGGCACGATGGAATTCAATTGGCCATTGGCCAGGTATTTGAAAAAAAGAAAGATCATTTCTTTCCTTACTATCGTGACCTGGTTTCCAATGTTTCTGCAGGCTTAACAGCCGAAGAAATTATCTACAACGGTATTTCTAAAGATACCGATGTTGCCGGTGGAGGTCGCCATATGAGTAACCACTTTGCCAAGCCTGAGTGGAACATTCACAACGTTTCTTCGGCAACCGGTAACCACACCCTGCATGCAGTAGGGGTAGCCCGTGCGTTGAAGTATTACAAAGATGGTGGCGTGTCCATCAGCTCGCAAGGAGAATCGTCCGTGTCGGAAGGCTATGTATATGAAGCCATTAATGGTGCAAGCCGTGAGCAGCTTCCCGTTATTTTTGTTTTCCAGGATAACGGTTATGGAATTTCGGTTCCTAAAAAAGACCAGACTGCCAACCGTAAAGTGGCCGATAACTTTGCCAACCTGAAATACCTGAAAATTATCCATTGCAACGGAAAAGACGTTTTTGATTCGATGAATGCAATGGATGAAGCAAAGGAGTATGCAAAATCAGGAAATCCTGTCATTGTACAGGCGAACTGTGTGCGTATTCACTCGCACTCAAATAGCGACCGTCATGATTTGTATCGTGATAAATATGAGCTGGATTATGTGCTGAAGTACGATCCGCTGGCGAAGTACCGCAGAATGTTGCTGCGTTACGAGCGCTTTACCGAAGAAGAATTGCAAGAGATTGAGCTTGCCTGTAAAAATGAGGTGAAAGCCGCGCATAAAAAAGGACTGGCAGCACCCGATCCCGATCCAGCTTCCATCTATGATTTTGTAATTGCTGATCCGGTGGTGAGTGAAAAATACCCGGAAGGGTTGCACAATTACGAAGGGGAGCCTAAAAAGCTGATTGAAGGAATTAACGAAACTTTGAAAGCAGAGTTCCGTCACAATCCGGATACCTTCCTTTGGGGGCAGGACGTTGCGAACAAAGACAAAGGTGGTATTTTCAATGTTACCAAAGGAATGCAGCAGGAATTTGGCAAAGAGCGTATTTTTAACGGTCCTATTGCTGAGGATTTTATCCTGGGTACCGGAAACGGAATGAGCCGTTTTCACCCCCGTTTACGCGTTGTGGTAGAGGGTGCTGAATTTGCGGATTATTTCTGGCCTGCCATGGAGCAGTACATTGAATTGTCGCATGATTACTGGCGCTCAAAAGGTCAGTTTTCACCAAATGTAATCATCCGTTTAGCTTCGGGTGGATACATTGGTGGAGGATTGTACCATTCTCAAAATATTGAGGGTTCGCTGGCCGCTATCCCGGGAATTCGCATTGTTTATCCTTCGTTTGCCGACGATGCTGCCGGTTTATTGCGTACCGCAATGCGCAGCGAGGGGCCAACCATGTTTATGGAGCCGAAAGCACTGTATCAGGCGCCACAGGCTGCTACCCCGGTACCGGACGATTTTATGGTGCCATTCGGAAAAGCCAAAGTGCGTCGTCAGGGAACTGACCTTACCTTAATTACCTACGGTAACACAACGCTTATGTGTGATGAGGTGGCTCAAAAAGCAGCTGACGAAGGCCTGGGAAGTGTTGAGGTAATCGACCTGCGCTCCATTGTACCGTTGGATACAGAAACCATTGTTAATTCGGTGAAAAAGACCTCGAAAGTGGTGGTTGTAACCGAAGATAAAGTGTTCGGTGGTTTTGGGGGTGAGGTAGCTTCGCAAATAGCCGACCTGGCCTTTGAACACCTGGATGCCCCTATCAAGCGCGTGGGTTCTACCTATACCCCGGTAGGATTTAACCGGATTCTTGAACGTGCAATACTTCCAAATACGGCCCGAATATATGCTGCCGTGGAAGATTTATTGAAGTACTAAACTGTTCGTTTAAATAAATTTACAAAGGCCGTTTCATGCATGAAGCGGCCTTTTTTTATGCATCTGCGGTACTGTACCGGCCAAAGGTGGCAGGCATA
>JAUIMD010000314.1 GCA_030433225.1 Bacteroidia bacterium | reverse complement strand
CAGGTTAAAGACCTGAAAAAGTTTATTGGCGATTACGACCCGCAAAGAGTACGCTTTTTGGTAGCACAGGAAGTTGAAGACGAGGTGGAAGAAGGCTTGAAGATTATTCGTGAGATTTTCGCGGCCATGCAAACCGATAAACGTACTGCCACCCCACTATCTGAACTAAACATTGGTTTAAAGTGTGGTGGATCGGATGGTTTATCGGGCATTACCGCCAACCCTTTGGTTGGAGAGTTTTCAGATTACCTGGTAGCACAGGGAGGAACCACGATTCTTACTGAAGTACCCGAAATGTTTGGGGCTGAAACCCTTTTAATGGAACGTGCCGAAAGCGAAGCCGTATTTAACAAAACGGTAGCCTTAATCAATGGGTTTAAGGATTATTACCTGCAACATAACCTTCCGGTTTATGAAAATCCATCACCGGGCAATAAAAATGGCGGAATCACAACCCTGGAAGATAAGTCCTTAGGCTGTACGCAAAAAGGAGGTGCCGCCACTGTGGTGGATGTGTTGGAGTATGCACAACCCATTTCCAAAAAAGGCTTGAACCTGCTTTCTGCTCCCGGAAACGATTTGGTAGCCGCATCGGCATTGGGTTTTAGTGGTTGCCATATGGTATTGTTTACCACCGGTCGTGGAACTCCATTCGGTAGTTTTGTACCTACCATGAAAATTTCCACCAATACAGAACTGTACAACCGCAAAAGCAATTGGATTGATTTTAACGCCGGCACCCTGGTAGAAGGTACTACCATGGAAGAAAAGCTGGAGGAATTTATTCAGTTTATAATTGCGGTGGCAAGTGGTGAAAAGCTGAAACATGAACAAACCGGGTTTAAAGAAATTGCCATTTTTAAAACCGGCGTTACCTTATAAATAAGTTTCGTATTACTATTTCAATAAATTTCCCGGGGTTCAGGCTTCGGGATTTTTTTTTTGCTGGATTTTTCAAGAAAGGATGTAGCCCTGATTTATGCTTTAAACGTGTTCCAGTGAACAATGTCCTGTGTGGGCTTTCGTTTTTTTACCGGCACCTCTTCGCGGTTTGGGTAGCCTACCGGAAGAAAGGCAACCGGCTCAATATGCGCAGGAAATTGAAACAATTTCCGGGTTTTTTCCACATTAAAATTGCATACCCAGCAGGTACCAAGGCCCAGTTCAACGGCCTGTAAAGTCATGTGATCAATGGCAATGGCTGCATCAATATCACCGTGGTCTTTACCGTCTTCTCTTCGTTTCCAGCTTTGCTGATGATCGCTGCAAACAACAATGCAACAGGGAGCGGTAGCAAACCACTCGCGGTGGTAACAATTGGCCAGCGCTTGCATCATTTGTTTGTCGCATACCACAATAAAATGCCAGGGCTGAAAATTTACGGCCGAAGGAGCCATTCTTCCTGCTTCCAAAATGGTTTCCAGTTTACTTAATTCTACCTCTTTAGGCAGGAAATTACGTACAGAGTAACGTTGCTGAATTAATTTTCTGAATTCCATACAATCGGTTTTTGGAGGGTATTAAATAAGGGTGCGTACCTCCTTTTTTATATGCTTGATAGCTGCCTCGGTAGGTGTTTCTTCGGCGGTAGCATGCATTTCCAAAATGAGTTTACTGAGTTCTATGGCCCGGTCGTTGGGTTGGGTATTGGCCGCACCAACATTTACCAGTTTTACGAGGTTTTCTTTTACGGTAACCACCAGCGACCATGCCTCATCGCTCACATAAATTTGTTGCGAAAGGTTGTGCTCAAATTCCTCCCGAATGTTTTTAATAAGCAGCGCCTGCAATTCAATAACCGTGTAATTGGCTTTAAGTACACGAGGAATTAAGTTTTCTGGTGAAGTTCGTTCTAAAAACAAAATAAGGCGCTCGTACGCGCGTAACCGGGTTGGAAACGCCACCTTTTGACTGGCCCTACGTATTTCGTGCTCCCGCTTATCTTCTTCGTTCGAAAAAAATTTACCGATAATCAGGTAAGTGGCAAAAAGCACCAAAATGGCTGGAAGCGTGTATTTCAAAATTTCAAACAGCATGGCTACAAGGTATCGTTTATTTGGTATTTGTTTCTTTCAGATGAGCTACGCGACACCAGTTCAGCAATAAACCCGGTCACAAACAATTGGGTTCCCATTACCATAGAAACCAATGAAATGTAAAAGTAGGGAGAATTGGTTACCAAAGGTGCACGTACGCCTTTGCTTATGGCAATAATTTTTAACGCGCCCACAAAACCGGCGGCCATAAACCCAAAAAAGAACATAAGCGCCCCCAACACGCCAAAAAAGTGCATGGGCTTTTTGGAAAAACGGGAGATGAACAGCACCGATAGCAGGTCCAATGGCCCACGAATAAAACGTTCAATGCCAAATTTGGTAACGCCATATTTACGTTCCTGGTGCAGCACAACCTTTTCGCCAATGTTTTTAAAGCCTGCCCATTTGGCCAGCACGGGGATGTACCTATGCATTTCACCGTACACCTCTATGCTTTTAATTACCTGCTTTTTGTAGGCCTTTAGTCCACAATTAAAATCGTGAAGTTTGATGCCAGTCATTCGGCGCGCTGTCCAGTTATAAAATTTGCTGGGTATATTTTTGGAAAGAATCGGGTCATAGCGCTTCTTTTTCCAGCCCGAAACCATATCGTAGCCGTCGTTGGTAATCATGCCCACCAGTTCAGGAATTTCCTCGGGACTATCCTGCAGGTCGGCATCCATGGTAATTACTACATTGCCCTGTGCTTTGGCAAACCCACAGTACAAACCGGCCGATTTGCCATAATTGCGTTGAAACTGAATGCCATGAATGGCTACTCCCTGAATCTCTTTTTTCAATGCTGCAATAACCTCCCAACTGTTATCGGTACTGCCATCGTTCACAAACACAATCTCTGTTTTTAATTGGTGCTGATCCACCACTTTTTTTATCCAGTGGGTAAGTTCAGGTAACGATTCTTCTTCGTTAAACAGGGGAATTACTACGCTTAAATCCAGCATGGTTTACATTTTTGGTTCATCAAAGATGGAAGGCTTTTTTTGTAAGAAAAGGGCAGCAACCAGGGCAATTATCAATCCGCGCAACACGTCTCCAGTTATCTGGCCAATAAATGCATTCACGGGTGAAGGAACCTCTTCTCCCAGCATATCTTCCACCATATCAATGGTTTCGTCGGGAACATTCATATTGTAGTAAAACTGCACCACCATTTCTTTTATGGTGGCCATCCTCCAACCTAAATAAAAGCCATCAATCCATTTAAAATAAATGAAGGAAACCACCCCTGACGCTACTGCGGCAAAAAACATAAAACTTACGCTAAACGAAATGGCATGGCCATAGCTAATGTATCCACCCAGCGCATTTTTCCGGTAATGGATAGTGGCCAGACATATGGCTACAATGCTCACGGAGAAGGTTACAAAGGAAAGGGTTCCGGAAACGAGCAGCGATTTTCCTTCCAAACGAAATATATAATTGGTCAGATTAAGTACGATGAGTACTATGCCAAATTGCAGCCCGTATTTAAACGCGTAGTTTACCGGTAATTCTGGTTGCTTCATGTTTTGCATCGATAGACAAATATACTATTTGAAATGGTACTAAGGCCTGCTAAAGCCCTAATCCGCATAATTTAAATTGTTTTTTAATACAACGGATTATATTTTTTGCAATACGGCCACAAGCAGGTTCCAGAACTTTTCCACACTTTCAATGTGCATGCGTTCATCCGGCGAGTGTGCTCCATAAATAGTGGGGCCGAACGACACCATATCCAGTTGGGGGTATTTTTCTAAAAACAGGCCACATTCCAATCCTCCATGGGTTGCATTTACT
>JAUIMD010000313.1 GCA_030433225.1 Bacteroidia bacterium | reverse complement strand
CAGGCGCTATCCGAAATCCTCCTTTGTTGGAGTGGATTACAATGCCCGACTGGTGCAGTTTGTAAATGCATATGCGCAACGCTACACGTGCCCAATTGAAGTGCAGCAGGCAGATTTAAACGACTGTTTCCTTACCGGTAAGTACGATGTGGTAATGTGTGTTGCAGTGTTGCACATGCTAAAGGATGATGAAGCATTTTTAAAACAACTGTGCCCATTATTAAAGCCGGGAGGTATGTTGCTCGTGAATGTGCCCATTGCCCATGCACCAATACTTCCTCAAAGAAAAGGCCCCTCGTACCATGATGTGCATGGCGGAATGGCGCGGAAATATACAGTTGAGTCACTTTGTAAGGTGTTGGATGACGCCGGATTTACCGTTATGCAAACCAGGGCGACAAATACTTACTGGGGTACCCTTGGTAATGAGGTACTCAACGTTGGCCTGGATACCTTGCAGGCATCGGGGCTGTTGCTAAGGGGGCTGTTGTTGCCGATTTTTTTACTTGTACTTGTGCCATTGGTTGGCTTTTTAAACCTGCTGAATTCTCTTTTGCCTACAAAAATGATAAGCGGTGTGGTGGTAACGGCCACCATTAAAGCTTAGCTTTTGGAAAAATAGCGGGCCATGGGAGTGGCGGAAAACCCGTGTGCAAATACGCTGAGTAATATGGTCAGGCCAATGGTTACACTAAGGGTTTCGCCATGCGGCAAATGTTCCTCCATAATCATAAAGCCAAAAACAATGCTAGCCAGGCCGCGAGGGCCAAACCACGCTATAAAAATACGTTCGTACAGGTTAATGCGGCTTCCGATTAACGAGAGCAAAACCGGTAGTATGCGTATAATGGTGAGGCTGGCCAGAGCGTACAAAACGCGGGGCAGGGTTAAATGCTGAAAAATAAATCCTGCAATGGTTACACCAAATAAAATCCAAACCAGCCCGGCCAGAATTTTGCTGTTGCCTTCCGCTCCTTCCAGCAATGGCTCTTTGTTGTTTTTATAAAACATACCAAAACCCAGCCCTCCGGCAAAGCTGGCAATAAAGCCACTTCCATCCAGCGATTGTGCCAGGAAAAAACTCAAAAGGGCCAGCATAACAATCAACACCGGTTTCCACGAGGTTTGAATCCAACGCCGGTCTAATGCAAAGGTTACCAGGATACTGCCCAGTGCGCCAATACCAAAACCGGTAACTGCGCCTATACCAATTTGCTGCACAAACAACTGCAGGGTATATGAAAAAGTAACCTGTGCATCGGCACTTAGGGTGTGTAGCGTAAAAAGTAACAGTACAATAGGTACACAAATGCCATCGTTTAGCCCGCTTTCTACATTTAAAGCCTCTCGTATTTTGGAAGGAACCCGTTTGTCGCTCACTACGGGCTGTCCCAGTGCAGCATCGGTAGGGGCCAGCGCAGTTGAAAGCAATGCAAGTTCCACCCACGATAGCTCTTTAAAAATGGCTTTGCCTAACACGATGCCTGCCAAAATGGTAAGCGGAAGGCCAATGAGTAAAAGGCGAACCGGGAATTTTAAGTTATGGTTTAACACCCGCAGGTTGGTTTTGGACGCATCGCTAAACAAAACAAGTGCCAGGGCAACCTCGGCCAACACCAGGTAACCTTCGCGCTCAATGTGTATGTTCAGGGCTTTAAAAACAAAGGGGCCAAATAAAAAGCCAAGGGTTAAAAATACAATGGGGCCGCTGATGGGGCCTTTCTCAAGTTTTCCGGCTATAAAGGCATAGCACAACAGTACAAACGAAAGGATGGCAAAGTTTTGATACATGGCGATGGGTTTGGTGTAACAAATGTATTATTTATTGCGGACTAACCGGGCAAATGGTAGTGCTGTGGATGGAAATTGTAAAAGCAAAAGAAACGTCTGAAATTTGGTTTTCAGGTTTCAAAAAAAAGAATACCTTTGCGGGCATAAGATTTAAAAAATGATTTTTATCAAATTACATCATGTACATCATTCAGTTCTTGCCCAAAGGTAGGCTGTGATGTTATTGTGTAATCATTAAAACATACAGAAGGTCTGCCAAACATGGTGGGCCTTTTTTATGTGCCAGAAATGACAAATTAAACGATAAAAGTATATGTTACGAATTGCAATTCAAACCAAAGGTCGCCTGCACGATGACTCGATGCAACTTTTAGCAGAAGCAGGCATTAAACTCACTGCCGGAAAACGTCTTTTGCTTTCACCGGCCAAAAACTTTCCCTGCGAAATTCTTTTTTTACGCGACGATGATATTCCTCAATCTGTTGCCGATGGCGTTGCCGATATTGGCATTGTTGGTGAAAATGAGTTTCTGGAAAAAGACCAGAAGGCCGAGATTATTAAACGTTTGGGCTATAGCAAATGCCGGGTTTCTCTGGCCATTCCAAAAGGAGAAAGCTACAGCGGACCGGAGTATTTTAATGGGAAAAAAATTGCCACTTCTTACCCTGTAATTTTGCAGAAGTATTTGGATGAAAAAGGCATTGATGCCGAAATACATGAAATTATGGGGTCGGTGGAAATTGCCCCCGGAATAGGTTTGGCCGATGCGATTTTTGACATTGTAAGTTCAGGTGGAACTTTGGTCAGCAACGGGCTAAAAGAGGTGGAAACCGTAGTGACTTCGGAAGCAGTGATGATTGGCAATAAAAAGCTGACACCCGAAAAACTGGAGATCGTGGAAAAATTGAATTTCCGCATTGATTCTGTGCAGCGCGCATCCGGCAAAAAGTACATTGTATTGAATGCCCCAACCGATAAGATTCCTGCCATTTCAGAATTGCTGCCCGGCGTGAACAGCCCATCCATTATGCCTTTGGCCTTAGAAGGATGGAGTTCTATCAGCTCGGTAATTGAAGAAAAAACCTTTTGGGACGAAATTGACGAATTAAAAAAACTGGGTGCCGAAGGAATTTTGGTAATGCCCATTGAAAAAATGATTTTATAAACCGTCAATCTGTTTCCTAAATAGTTGGAGTAAAATACACATGGAAATAATAAAATATCCGTCAGCAGAAAAGTGGAGTCAGCTGGCACTTCGTCCGCAAATGGAAGCCGCCGGACTCGACAAAACGGTGCGCTCGGTTTTGGATGCGGTGAAAGCCGGTGGCGATGCTGCGGTTCAGGAATACACCCAAAAATTTGATGGTGTTGTAATTTCGGAACTTCAGGCTACTTTGCAGGAAGTGGACGAGGCGACACAAGCGCTGTCAGCAGAATTAAAAGCGGCCATTGATCTGGCTTCTGCAAACATTGAAAAATTTCATTCCGCCCAAAAAATGCAAACCGTTGAGGTGGAAACCATGCCGGGAGTAAAATGCTGGCAAAAGGCGGTGGGCATCGAAAAAGTGGGCCTGTACATTCCGGGAGGAACTGCCCCGTTGTTTTCCACCGTTTTAATGTTGGCCATTCCAGCTAAAATTGCCGGCTGTCGCGAAATTATTTTGTGTACTCCACCCAACAAAGAGGGCAAAATTAATCCGGCTATTTTGTATGCAGCCAGCGTTTCGGGCATTACCAAAATTTTCAAGGTGGGAGGTGTGCAGGCCATTGGCGCCATGGCATATGGTACAGAAACCATTCCGGAAGTGTATAAAATATTTGGTCCGGGCAATCAATATGTAACGGCAGCAAAACGCCTGGTGAGTACCGAAATGACGGCCATAGATATGCCGGCTGGCCCTTCGGAAGTACAGGTAATTGCCGATGCTACCGCCGATGCTGCATTTATAGCAAGCGATTTGCTTTCACAGGCAGAACACGGAGCCGACAGCCAGGTGATTTTAACCACCACCAGCGAGGCTTTGCTGGATGATGTTCAAACGGAGTTGGCC
>JAUIMD010000312.1 GCA_030433225.1 Bacteroidia bacterium | reverse complement strand
GGGGGTAATGTTTGAACTGGATTCGATACAAGACACAGCACAAATTCTTCATGCGGGTGGCTGGACCCTCCTTACCGCCATCAATCTTATGTTATTCAGCCTGTTGCACAATCCGTGTTCCACCACCATAATGACCATTTACAAGGAAACGAAAAGTGTAAAATGGACCTTACTTTCCACTTTTTTACCCATTGTAATGGGGTTAGTCGTTTGCTTCTTTACGGCACAAATCTGGTACCTGTTTCATTAGGATGGAAATAAGAACAAGACAGGCAGAAGAAAAAGATTTACCACAAATTCTGGTACTTTTTACCGAAACCGTACAGGAAATTTGCAGCAAAGATTATACACCGGAGCAGGTTAAGGTTTGGGTACAAAGCGCACAGAACCCAACCCGCTGGCTGCACGCCATTGAGCACCACTATTTTATGGTGGCTGAAAATGAAGCGGAAATAGTGGGTTTCGCCTCCCTTGATGCGGCTTACATCAATTTTATGTATGTGCATAAAAACTACCAAGGGAAAGGAATTGCCAGCCTTTTGTTGGAAGGAATAATCCGGAAAGCGATAAGTGAGGGAAGAACAACACTTTCATCAGATGTCAGCATCACCGCACGCTCGTTTTTTGAAGGAAAGGGTTTCATCAGTGTACGACAAAACCTGAAAGAGCTACAAAGTATTCTCCTAACGAATTTTACTATGCGTTGTTCATTAACGTAAGTCTTACCTCCACGAGGTTCCAAATACAATGTAAAAGGCAAAATCTTCACCATTGCCCCAGGCAAAATCCATGCCGGTATGCACGCCCAGCAAACGTGCTATTTCGTACCTGAAACCGGTTCCTACATTGTGCACCCACTGGGCATCATTAAATGCATTAACCGATTCGTAGGCTTTACCGGCACCGGCAAATGCCAGCAACGACCATCGCTTGTATACGTTATAGCGCCATTCGGTTTCTGCCAACACGGTATTATCGCTTTGGTAACGCATGGCAGGAATTCCACGCATCACGAGGTACGGATAAGCATACAAAGGGGCATTTCCCACTAAAAAGTTACCTTCGTAACGCCAGGCCGAAAACAGTTTGTGGCTGATGGGTTGGTATCCCAGAAAATAGGTGCGTACAGTAGAGTAATCCTCATCGGCTCCCAGCCATTGTGCACTCAGCGCATAATTCACGCCTGCATTTATCCCTTTGGTAGGTGTAAAAATATTGTTCAGGTTATCGTAATACACCATAGGGCGCAGTGTACTAATGCGTGAGGTTCCCTTAAGGCGTTTAATAATTTCGTTTAGCAATGGTTTGCCGGGAATGGTATCCACACTGTTGTGCGTTTGATAGTAAAAGTAGCTCATACCGGCCCACCAGTGCGAATCGCCAAAACGATATACCCCGCGTTGTACCAGCAACCACGAGTCCATGCGCAATTGTAACGGATTGGCACTTAAATAATCGTTATTGTTGCCGTAATATTTTATGTGGATGTTTGGCTTTGCCACGGCCGAAAAGGTACGCACCCGGTCGTCGCCAAACACATGAAAATGAAACAAAGCTCCCATCCAGGTTTTATTTTCGGTCCCCAAGCCGGCCGCACCGGTAATGTTGGGCGAAATGGGTTGTCCGGCAGAGTTTTTGTTGCGCTTAAAATACATCACCCCCAACCCTCCACCGTAGCCAATGGCCGGCTCGGTTACAATAATTGGCATGGGCAACACCCCCTTGTGATTCAGCAAAAAGTCACTCATATCAAACGAACCGTCTTCCGGATCGGTAAAGCTGACTTTATCTGATGCTGGCACCGAATCGTTCTGAGCCCAAAGGGGCAAACAGGAAGCCAAAAGAAAAATTGTGCAGAACAGGAAGGGGGTATAAAGTTTGTTCATATATGGCAGTACTGATGGAGTTTATATTGGGTGGAAATTTACAGCATTTCTAACGAAGCATCCTAACGTTTGGAAAAGTTCCGGGATAAATTCGCGGTATTTTTGCTTAAAAGTAACAAGGGCCGCTAAAATTGCTTAATTTTAATGAGCCACTCCGGTTTAACGGACTTCTCATTGTTGACACTCCACACAAAAAAGAATCGTATGAAACTAACGTACACCTCCCTTATGGTACTTCTGGTTTTGCTGACCTCCTGCCCGGAATCCACCCAAAACCCAAGTTGCGAAACGTGCAAGGATGCGTTGCAACAAATGCAGGTTAAACTGGAGGCCGCCCAATGCGAGCCCCTGGTTTTGGAAGACGAACTAAATTTGATTGAAGCGCAATGCATAACATTTAACAGCAGCGTATTGGTTGGCTACCTGGCCGAAACGTGCCACAAAGGTTCCACTGAGTTGCCACAGAGTTGTGAAGATCCGGTACTGGAGTTACTCATTCTCAGCTTTGCCAAGCTGGGAAACCTGCCGGATGAGATAGATGTGGAGATGGAATACGGAAACCCGTTACTTAGCGTACGTTTTCCTTTGGAAGGATTTTACTTAACCAAAGATTTTCAGGGACGGTTCACCCAGGGGATGTCTATTTTGTTTACCGTACTAAAAAAGAATACCAAAGAGGAATTGGTACGCGGAACAGCTACCTTCCGTTTCGACCGCCCCGACAAATACAGCTATACCCGCGAAGTTGTTATTTCGTACGATGCTGAAAATTCGGCCTATCTGCTCACTTTTAACGATTGGTAAGGCCCCTATTTTACCAACAGATAATACTCATCGGGCATGGCTCCACTTACATAAACGGTATACGGCTGGTTTATGGAAGGCAATGTTAGCGGAATGCGGGTAAACCCTGAAGGCATCCATTGCAAGCCGGTAGAGTCACTTACCTGAAACGTTGGCGGCAACACCAGGTTGTGCGGTGCATGGCCTTCAATTTGCGGACTTACCTGAAGGTTCAAGGTATCCGGCGAGGTATTAAAAACATAAAGGGTTGGATGCGTATACATGGTTTCCTTTGCCTCCAGAAAAAAGTAATTTAATGGACTTCCTTTATACATGCAATTGTTCCAGGCATTTACCCCAGCATTGAATTCAATTTTTTCAACCATTTGCTGATGCAGGCTTAGGCTGTCCTTTTTTTCCTGAAACGCATAATACGTTCCTGTAGAGTCGGTCATGGAACCATTGCGCCAAATACCCGAGTTCACTTCTGAGTTTGAGATACGCAACATGCCGTTACCGTGCGGCTGAAACTCTTTATTGGTGGAACCGATATACATGGAGTCCCCCTTTTCAAGGGTTACCAGGTCGTAATAAATCTTTCCGCTACCATCGGTGGCTATGCGAGGGGTGGCCTTTGTGCCCGCGGTTTTATGATAAAAGCTTCCCCCGCTTTTAAAGCGCATACTTTTGGTAAGCGGACCGTGGTAGAGAAAATTTCCATAATCGACTTTTCCAAACAGACTAATCAGGTTCCCATCGTAATCTAAGTACACCACCACTTCAAAATTGCTTCCTTTAACCAAACCGTTTTTATCGTTTGGCTTTAACTGACTGTTTACCTTGCCGGTGTAAATCATTTTTTGTTCCGGCCAAAACATGTTTTTTACTTCACTTATTCTTCCGTGCAGCACATAAACTTCAAGGGGGGTAAAGGTGTCTTTTCTAATGCCAAATGCCTGCCATCCTACCATTTCTCCTTTTTTCATAAAGGTTTGCAGACTTAAGCCGTTTTTTGCTGTTACCAGGCCCACGCTATCCGGGTACCCGTTTTTAAAATATCCTTCGTACTGTGCCCCAACCGATGGATAGGTAACTTTTCCAAATCCATTTACACAATCGCCACTTATGCATTTTACAATGGTGGAAACGGTGGAAGGCAAATAAAAAAACGGCAGGGTTTCGTCCAG
>JAUIMD010000311.1 GCA_030433225.1 Bacteroidia bacterium | reverse complement strand
GATAACAGCGGTGCATTGTGGCTATCCACCGAAAATGAATTGGTGCGCTACAACCGTGCCCAACAGAGTTTCGAGAATTTTTCCGGGATCAATAAAATTCTATATGGAAACATTTTTTCGGAGGCCACCTCGGCACATTTGAGCAGTGGAAAAATGATGTTTGCCACCATTAATGGCATTGTAACATTTTTTCCGGATGCCATAAAAACCAACACGTTTAAGCCGCAATTAACCTTTTCGGAGTTTAAAATCTCATTCAGCGGCTCCACCTATGCCCAAACCGACTCGCTGATTAAAGGCATCGATCATATTTCTGAAATTACCTTACAGCACAACGAAAACTTTTTTAATATACAGTTTTCGGCCCTTGATTTTAACAATACCGACAACATCCTGTACCGCTACAAACTGGAAGGGTTTGACAACAATTGGAACAAAACCAAAAAACAACGCAACGCCCGGTATACCAACATTCCCAGTGGTTCATATATTTTCAGGGTCAGCTCCACCAATGGCGATGGCATTTGGGCGGATAACGAAAGAACGCTGGCCATCACCATTGAACCCTCGTTTTGGAAAACGCCCCTGGCCTATGTGCTTTATGCCTTGTTGCTGGTAGGCATTTTTGTTGGAATTTTGCATTACACCCTGGTGGTGTACAAGCTAAAAAGCGACATGAAACTGCAAAAACGCATGTCGGACATTAAGCTGAAATTTTTTACCGATATATCGCACGAAATTCGCACCCCCCTCACCATGATAACCGCCCCGGTAGAGTACATGCTGAACGACGCCCGTACTCCGGAAGAATCGAAAAAACAACTTTCGTTTATTGCCCAAAATACCAACCGCCTGCTTAAACTCGTAAATCAAATACTGGATTACCGGCGGATACAGGAAAAGCACCTGACCGTTTCTGAAATTGACCTGGCAGCCTTCACGCAAAAAATCTGTCTCGATTTTGAAGAGATGGCCGATGATAAACACATCACCTTTGTTTTTAACCAACTGGATGAACATGCCTCTGTTTGGGCCAACCCTGACGATTTGGAAAAGGTACTGATGAACCTGCTGAGCAACGCCTTTAAATACAACAACCCGGGCAACCGTGTAGAAGTGGTGGTGCAAAAACAGGCCCAACAAACCCTGCTGATGGTAAACGACAATGGTCCGGGTATTTCCAAAGAAAAACAGAAGGAAATTTATACCCGCTTTTCGGCGTTTAACGACGAAAGCTCCAACCCCAGCACCGGCATTGGACTGGCCATTGTGAAGGAAGTTACCGACAAACTGGGCGCAAAACTACAGCTCGAAAGTGAGCCCAACAAAGGCTCGCAATTTACCATTGCGTTTGAAAACGGCTGGGCACATTTTGGCAAGCACGTAGAAGTAGTGCAACCCAACGAAGTGCCGGAGCCCATTGCCCCCGAACAGGAAACCCCGGCAATAACAGAGCCTGAACCGTCAGAACCGGCTAAAAACACCGATGAGCATTACCGGATTTTACTGGTGGAAGACGACGAAAAACTACGCCAGTTTATGAAAAGTATTTTGGAGCCCGAATACACCGTACACGAGGCGGAAGACGGCAAGGAGGGATTCAATAAAGCCATATCGCTATCGCCGGACTTTATTGTAAGCGATGTTATGATGCCGAAAAAGAACGGCATCGACTTATTAAAATCCTTGCGCAATAACATATCAACGAGCCATATTCCCATCATTTTGCTCACCGCAAAAACCAACATCGAGAGCAAACTGGAAGGCTTGAATTATGGAGCCGACGATTACATTACCAAACCTTTTAGTGTGGCCTACTTCAAAGCACGGGTACAAAACCTTATTAAGCAACGTAAATTGCTGCAGGCCATATACAGCTCAGAGGTTGAACCTACCGAAACTCCTCAAACGCGTCCCAACTTTTTATCCAGTCACGACGAACGATTTATGGAAAAGGTGGTGGAAATGATTCACCTGAACCTGGAACGGAAAGACTTTACCATTGAAGAACTGGGGTCATTAATTGGCATGAGCCGAACAACCCTATTCAACAAGCTGAAGAGCCTCACGGGCATGTCTCCCATTGAATTTTTAAGGGATATGCGCCTGAAAACTGCCGCACAATATTTGATTGAAGAAGACATGCTCATCAAAGAAGTATGCTATTTAATTGGGTTTAGCGACCTGAAATATTTTGGCACCTGCTTTAAAACCAAATATGGTATGACTCCCATGCAATACCGTACAAACGGCAGGGAAAACAACCCCGAAAAAAGAACAAAATCTACTAATATCAGCTATAAAATTTAATGTTCATGAAAACTAAAATTACTGTATTCACCATTTTGCTGCTCTCCTTTTTAGGATTTGCGCAAAAGTCCGGCGCTGTGGAAGCCGACATCGTTGTTGCCCTTGATGGAAGCGGCGACTTTACATCCATACAGGATGCCATTAATGCCGTACCCTCGAATTTAACTTCGCGGCGTACCGTTATTTTCATTAAAAACGGACTGTACAACACCGAAAAACTCATTGTTCCTGCCACCAAAAAAAACCTGACTATAATTGGAGAAAGCAGGGAGCAAACCATTATTTCGTACCACATTTTTGATTGCAACAACCCCGATTTTGGCAACAAATGCCCGTCTGAAGACGTAATTAAGTGGACGGGTGATGTAATCCGTACTTCTGCAACCCTTACCATTCAGGCCGAAGATTTCAGGGCTGAAAACCTGACCATTGAAAATACGGCAGGTCCGGTTGGGCAGGCTTTGGCCGTTACCATACAAAGTGACAAGGTGGTGTTTGTGAACGTAAACCTGCTTGGATATCAGGACACCATTTACCTTTGGTCTCAGGGACGCAGGGCGTATTTTGAAAACTGCCTGGTTTTGGGCCGTACTGATTACATTTACGGAGGCGGTACCGCCTGGTTCGAAGGGTGTGAAATCAGAAGCTGGGGGGGCGGCTGGATAACTGCTCCTTCCACAAGCCAATCCGACCCTTTTGGATATGTTTTTAACAATTGCGAACTGACCTACGCCACCGAAAGTCCACGCCCGGGCGACGATGGTGCCCTGGTTCGCCTCGGACGCCCCTGGCACAATTACCCAAAAGTGGCCTGGTTAAACTGCATAATGACCGAAAAAATTCACCCTGAGGGTTGGGGCGATAAGTGGAACATGGATTATGCTGATACCAGCGAAGACCTGCACTTATACGAATACAATAACTCAGGTCCCGGATCTGATATGAGCGGACGTGCCAATTGGGCCGGGTTGAAAGCACTTACTGCCGAGCAGGCAGCCGATTATACCCGTGAAAATGTACTGGGAAGATCCGACAATTGGGCACCGTGGGAAGATGAGCCCCTTTCCAAAACCTACACTTGGGATGGTGGCGGTGCTGATGCCAACTGGATGACCCCGGAAAACTGGAATCCTGATGGAGTACCGGCATCTGCTGAGGCAGCCATTGTTGACGGAGACATTACAGTAGAGGCCAACGGTGGCATTTTTGCCGCCGACCTGTTTTTGAAAAACGGTGCCACCCTAAAGCTAACCGCCGATGGTAGCCGGGTAAATTACCTGTCGGGTGAAGAGGCTTTTATTACTGCCGACGAGGACTTTTCGCTGTCCGGAAAAATAAATAACCGCGGGAACTTTACCGTACGCACTGATGCAGAGGTAAGCATTAGCTCCATCTTATCCGGCGTAAAACCCTTAATTAAAGAAGGTTCCGGTACGGTAATTATTCGTGGCAACAACCGCGACTATTTTGGCTACTACATTGTAAACGAAGGTACGCTGGTTGCACAACGCGCCAACACCATTGGTAATGTAGGGGTGGAAGTAAATGCGG
>JAUIMD010000310.1 GCA_030433225.1 Bacteroidia bacterium | reverse complement strand
GCCACTTTTTGGCAAAAAATACAGCAACGTTGAAATAAACAGCACGGCACTGGAAGGAGCTGTTTTTTACCTGGTGAGCGGACACGGAGGGCCGGATCCGGGTGCCAACACCAAACTTAACGGACACCTGATTGCCGAGGATGAATACGCCTACGACATTACCCTGCGCCTTGGGAGGCGATTGATGGAAGAGGGCGCCAAAGTATATTTCATCATTCAGGATAAAAAAGACGGCATTCGGGATGAATCATTTCTTACCCACGATTACGATGAAGTTTGCTACCCCAACCAGGCCATTCCACGCCGGCAAAACGCGCGCCTAAAACAACGGGCAGAAACGGTGAATGTACTGTACAAAAAAGATGCCTCCACCTACAGACGGTGCATTGTTATACATGTGGATGCCCGGCACTCGAAAAAGGACGTGGATTTGTTTTTTTACCACCATGCCAAAAGCTCAAAGGGAAAATCGCTGGCCACCGCCATGCGCAACACCATGGATGAGGAATACCGCAAAAATCAGCCAAACCGAGGGTATTACGGCACCATTTCGCCCCGGGGATTGTACATGATTAATGTGCCGGTGCCCCCGGTGGTGTACATCGAACTGGGCAATATCAACAGCTCGCGAGGGCAACAACGCATTATGCTGGAAAACAACCGCCAGGCTTTAGCCAACTGGATGTGCAAAGGCATTATGAAGGATTATAAAAACCAGTAACCCCATGAACCACAAAACACCCTATAAACATAGAAACATGAGAATACTACCGTTACTTTTTAGCCTGTTTTTTTTTGCATCGTGCAACACCTCTAAAAAAGGATTTGGAGCCGATCCTACGGCCGATTTCACACAATACAAAACATATGCGTTTAGCGAAACTACGCACAAGGGCGTTAAGTCGCTTACAAAAACCCGCATTTTACAAGCCATTGAAAACGAAATGAAAGCCAAAGGCATGGTTGCCGCAGCGGAACCGGATGTGCTAATTGACGTGGTTACGACACAAAGCGAACGGAATACCACCTCAAAAACTACGGTAAACAATCCCTGGCACTTTGGCGCCTGGGCTGGTTTTGAAGGCACCTATACCTACAACAATGTGCAAAAACAGGCCACGGTGGTAATTTCTTTGGTGGATGCCCAAACACAAAAAATGGTGTGGGTAGGATCCAGCACCCGCCATTTGAGCAACGACATGGCCAACAGTCCGGGAACCGGTGAAGTGAATAAAACGGTGAAAGGCATTTTAAAACACTATCCTCCAAAATAAAACAGGGAGAAGCTTCTGCTCCTCCCTGCTGTCCATCTTACATCTTTTTTACTCCTGCGCTTCAGCAGTGGCTTCCTGTTCTTCTTCTGCCGAAATCCAGCCTCCACCCAATGCCTTGTACAGTTTAACGTACGAGTTCAGCTGTTTCTGAACTACCTCCGAAGCATGTATTTCCGCATCAAACAAATACCGCTCAGCTTCCAACACCTCAAGAAAACTGGTAACCCCCTTGTCGTAGCGCATGTTGGCCAGCTTTGATGCATTGGCCGCCGCAGTAATCTGTCGTTTAACGGCCTCAATTTCATCTTTATAGGTTTCTGTTTCCACCAAAGCATTCTCCACCTCACGAAAGGCGTTCAGAATGGTGTTTTCGTATTCGTGCAGTACCTGTTCGGTTTTAAAGCGTTCGGCTTCTACCCTGCGTTTGTTTTTATTAAACTGGAAAATGGGGCCTAAAATGCTTCCGCCGAGCGACCACACTACGGCATCGCCCGAGGTGAGTGAGGTAAGTTCGGTACTGGCTACCCCCAACATTCCGCTTAAACTAATGGCCGGAAGTCGCTGTGCCTGCGCAACACCAATGCGCGCTGTTTGCGCCGCCAGTTTTTGTTCCTGCGCCAGAATATCAGGGCGACGGTACAGCAAATCTGAGGTCAGCCCTGTGGGTATATCGGGCAATTCCACCTGATCGAGCAATTCACCATCGATGGAAATGGCCTGCGGAAATCCACCCAACAAAATGCTTAGCGCGTTTTGGGTTTGCTTAACCGAACGCTCGTACATGGGTACCGATGCGGCCGCAATGGCTTCCTGAATTTGGGACTGGTTCAGGTCAATTTCTGCCACTATGCCATAATCGTATCGCTGCTGAATAATGTTTACCGAATGCTGGCGGGTTTCCAGCGTGCGTTTGGATACGCGCAATCGGTTTTCGTAATCCATCAGCTGGTAATAGGTATTTACAATTTCGGAGATGAGCCCTATTTGTATGGATCGGTAGCCAAACTCGGTAGCCACCAGTTCGGCTTTTGCGGCCTGGTTGGCGCGGCGGAATTTGCCCCAAAAATCGAGTTCCCACTGCAAGGTTGGGGTGGCACTAAATACATTGGTAGGATTTCCCGGAACCCCTAATAAAAAATTGCTGCGTTGCGCCGATCCCTGAAAACCCAGGGTTGGCCATACATCGGCACGGGTAACGCCTAAAATGGCACGGGCCTCCTCAATGCGTGCGGCGGCTACCAACAAATCTTTGTTGTTTACCAGCCCTTCTTCAACCAGGGCAACAATCTGGGTATCGTTAAACAGCTCCCACCAGCGCAGGTTAATCACCGAATCCTCCTGCATTTCGGCGTATAAAAATTCATCGGGCACCTCTGTTTCGGGCCTTTCGTAGCGCGGCCCCAGCATGCAGGCCTGCATTAAGGCAAGGGCAAACAAACTAAAAAGCAGCAGTTGTATGTTTGGATATATTTTCCTCATGGTTATTCAGCTTTATTTTCGGGTTCAGAAACGGCGTTTGCCAACTCTCGCTTTTTCTCGTAGCCGGCCAGCTTGCCAATGAGTACAAACAACATCGGGTACAAAAATACCCCCAGTAAGGTAGCTATTGTCATTCCTCCTAAAAGCGCAACCCCCATAACTTTTCGGGCTTCGGCGCCGGTACCGGAGGCCACCACTAACGGAAATACCCCAAGAATAAAGGAGAAAGCCGTCATTAATATGGGGCGGAAACGAGATTTTGCGGCATTAATGGCAGCATCAAAAAGCGCCAGCCCTTTTTTAAATTCGTCGTTGGCAAATTCCACAATTAATATGGCATTTTTTGCCGCCATACCAATAAGCATCACAAAGGATACCTGGGCAAAAATGTTGTTTTCGAAACTCACACTAAACTGGCGAGCCACCCACAAAAAGGCCAGTGCCCCAAATATAGCGAAGGGAGTACCCAGCAATATGGCAAAAGGCAAACTCCAGCTTTCGTATTGCGCGGCCAGAATGAGGAATACAAAGATGAGTGAAAAAGTAAGGATGATGCCCAGCGAACCGGAGGCCTTATTTTCCTGGAAACTCATGGCATTCCACGAGGTCGTCATATCGTCGGGCAGTACTTCGGCAGCTACTTCTTTCAAGGCCTTCATGGCCTGTGTGGAGGTGTAGCCGGGTGCCGGGCCGCCGGTAACTTCTACCGACCGGAAAAGGTTAAAGCGCGTAGTATAATCGGGGCCCTGAACCGGACGAATGGTGGCCACGGTAGACAGCGGCACCATATCGCCATCTTTGTTTTTAATGTAAAAATTGTCCATCTGCGACTCGTCTACCCGGTATTCGCTCTCTGCCTGAATATAGGTTTTGTACAAGCGGCCAAAACGGGTAAAATCATTTACATACGCTCCCCCCATAAAGGCTCCAATGGTGGTATACAAATCGTTTAAGGAAACACCCAGTTTCAGGGCTTTTTCCTTATCGATATCCATATAGCGTTGCGGAACGGTGCTTTGGAAAGTAGTAAAAGCCTGCCCTATTTCGGGACGCGCATTGGCTGCGGCAATAAACTTCTGGGTATTTTCCGAGAGGTAATCGGGTGTATTTCCA
>JAUIMD010000309.1 GCA_030433225.1 Bacteroidia bacterium | reverse complement strand
GAACCGGCAATAGAAGTGAAGTTTCCCGGGAAAAATTTGTGGCCGGAACGGGATTATCCCGTGAAGGTTATGGAGTCCCTTTCTGCAAAAAAGGTAACCCAGGTACCTGGTAATGACGACTCGTACCTCTACGATTTTGGTCAAAATGCCTCGGGTATTTTTGAAGTGGCAGTGCAGGGTAAAAAAGGTGATTCCATCGTATTTACCCCGGCAGAGTTAAAAACAGACGGCCAAACCGCCAATCAAAGAGCCACCGGCCGGCCACACACTTACACCTATGTGTTAAAGGGCGATGGCATAGAACGGTGGCAACCTCGTTTCTCGTACTACGGTTTTCGCTACCTTCAGGTGGATGGCGCTACGCCCGATTCGGTCGCCTCTGAGCTGCCACGCATTGTGGATTTAAAAATGCTGCATACGCGCAATTCATCCCCCTATGCGGGTACTTTTGAGTGTTCCAACCCTTTGTTTAATGACATCAATGCCTTAATTCAATGGGCCATAAAAAGTAACCTGGCCAGTGTGGCCACCGATTGCCCACACCGCGAAAAGCTGGGCTGGCTCGAACAGGCATTTTTGATGGGCGAAGGCATCCACTTTAACTACGATGTATACGGTTTGTACAGCAAAATGATAGACGATATGATGGAGGCCCAAACACCCGAAGGCTTGGTACCCACCATTGTGCCCGAATACACCGTGTTTGATTTTATGGACGGCGTTTTCCGTGATTCACCCGAATGGGGCAGCGCGGCTGTTATTGTGCCGTGGCTGCTTTATAAATGGTATGGCGATGTGGAACCCATACAACGCGCGTGGCCAATGATGGAACGGTATGTGGCCTACCTGGAATCGAAGGGAGATGGACACATTTTGGACCATGGACTGGGTGATTGGTACGACCTGGGACCGGAACGGCCCGGGTTTCCGCAACTTACGCCACGTTCCCTGACCGCAACGGCCATCTATTTTTACGATGTGCAGTTAATGGCGCAAATGGCACCATTGGTTGGAAAATCGCAGGAGGTAGAAAAACTGGCCTCCTGGGCCGAGGAAATTAAGTCTGCCTTTAATAGCCGCTTTTACAACGCAGAAACCGGAAGTTATTCTACCGGAAGTCAAACCGCCATTTCCATGCCGTTGGTAGTGGGACTGGTGGAAGATGAAAATAGAGAAAAGGTAGTGAATTCGTTGGTAGCCACCATTGAGAATTCGGACTATGCACTTACTGCGGGTGATGTGGGTTTCAACTTTTTGGTAAAAGCGTTACAAAATAATCAGCTTGGCGAGCTACTTTTTCAAATGAATGCACGGGATGATGTGCCCGGCTACGGTTACCAGTTGAAAAAAGGAGCAACGGCACTAACCGAATCGTGGCCCGCACTGGAAATGGTTTCCAACAACCACCTGATGTTGGGGCATTTAATGGAGTGGCTGTATGCCGGAATTGGTGGGATAAAACAAACCGAACAGTCGGTAGGATACATGGAACTGCTCATCGATCCGCAGGTGGTTGGAGACATTACTTCGGCCAAAGTAACCTACGAAACTCCGTATGGAACCGTCCTTTCTTCATGGAAAGACACAGAGAATATATTTGAATTGGAAGTGGAGATCCCGGCAAACTCCTCTGCGATTGTTGTTTTTCATGCAGAAGAGTTAGCCAAAATTATGGAAAGCGGCACACCAGTTTTGCCCTCCAACGGATTTGATTTTTTGGGTGAAGAAAACGGAAAAATAAGACTTAAAGTTGGCTCGGGAAACTATCAGTTTACCGTTAAAAAATAGGAAGCCTACTTTTTTAAAAGTAATATCCAATCGGTGGATTGGTTTGGGGGAGTAAATTCAATGGGTTTGCTCCCTTTTGTTTTTAAGATGGGTATCGGTTTTTTGTTGCCGGTTTTGGCATCCAGCCATGTATTGTTCTCGTATTTCCCTTTTGGAATTAGCATGGAAAACGATTTTCCAAAGCTTGAGAAAACCAGGTACTGTTTGCCTTCTTCGCTTAAACACCAGGTCCCTTTTTTATCGTGGTTGAATAAAATAGAATCGGATGGATGCATGGAATAGAACGAAAGTTCTTGTGTCATAACATCGCTTAAAATATCCAACTCCTTAGCGGATTGTGCATACGGATTCTCCTCACCGAAAAACGGTAAGCCTTCCGCACCAAAGGCCACCAACGAATCTTCTCCGGCATGCCCGCACCAATTGAAGGAAGCTCCTGCTGTGACGCATGCCCAGGCCGATTGACGTAAATCATCCAACGTAGCCTTTGTTCTTTTTTGCCAGAAACGTCGCCAAAGCGCATTGCCCTCAATCATATACACCGGTTTTCCCGGCATATATCCAGCCAGGCAGGCTTCATGGTGGGTCCAGGGCTCTTTCCAATATGGTCGGTCTTCATCCCGGTTATCGGAATAGAGGGAATGGTTTTCGATGGCTGCAAAATTATATTCTGGCCTATGATACTCATTCTCAACAGGGTGTTCATCTTCGTAGGTACGTAAATGGTTGAATACGTCGTATTTTTGAACCCATTTCGCCCAGCCCAATTCCTCTTCCTCGCGGTCACCCGGTACTTCCCAGGTGTAGCCCCAGCCTGCAATATTGGCAAAAGGAGCAAGGCGGGCAACTACATACTTTACGTAAAAATCTTTTTCTGGTTCACTCAGATTCACCCATGCCGGGCCGTCGTTCTTGCTGCCATCAAAACCCAGGAACATGTGTAACCCTACGTTTCTATCATTGAGCCAATCTACGTGTTTCTCCATCAGGTGCCAAACGTCCAACCGCATGGTTTCGGTAACGTTTCTATCTTTATACAAGGCAAGGTCTTGGGTTGTTGGAGCCGGACCATCGTTGTAAATCTGGCTGAAACAACACAGGGATAGCAGCCAGTTTACCTGTAAATGATTGTATCCGCGGACAATCATGGGTTGGTAAATGTTTTCAGTAATCCAGTCAAAAGGCTGAGCAATGGAGCCGTGCCCGGTTTCGTAATACGATTTCAGCCAAACCGGTTCGATACCGTTGTACGCCAGCCAGCGTGGATTTTCGTTGTAGGCTTGTAAAATTCCTTTCCCTGCCCGGGATGCCACGCACTCAAACACCTCCGTTCCACCTTCGGTACCATCGCTCCACTTCCAGGTAAAACTCCACGTCCCGGTTTCCTGAGGTAAGAACCTAATTTTCCATGTATTACCGGTGAGCATATCCCCGCCTCCTTTTCCATCTCCATCATAAAAACCGAAAAAACTTGTGATTTTACCGCTTGGAGATGTGAAGGTACAAGTGAGTTCAACATCCGTAAATTTATTGCGGTAAGTAGCATTGTTAACCAGCGTTTTTTCAAAGGTGCGATACAAACTTACTGTTGTAGGCGATTGGGCGTTCAATTGCCACGGGATAAAGAGTAAGAGGATGTTCGGATGAAGGATCGATTTAAAGTGCAATTTCATTGTGACGCTTGTATGTTGTTTGGATTTTTAGGGTTTGCCTTTGATTTTGGTCACCCATTCCGGGTATTGGTCCAAAATATATTGGGGTGCATAGGTGTACCAGGAATACCCGTTTCTACGTTCATACCCGATTTCTGCCAGGGAGTTTTTCTTAATTCCGTCCCGGTCGCAGAAATAGATTTTTTTTGTATCCAGATCATAAAATCGTCCCCAAATGGGGCGGGCATCCTCATCTTCCACCACTATGCGGTCCCTTTTTCCATCCGAATTTACCACCCGCGTTAACTTAATTCCCACTATTTTATGCGTTTCGAACCAATTTACCGCACCTTCTACGGCCGCAATAACTTCGGCTGAGGGATTGTTAATGCCCATCAATAAGGAAACCAATCCTACCGATTCTGCACCACTGAACGA
>JAUIMD010000308.1 GCA_030433225.1 Bacteroidia bacterium | reverse complement strand
ACTACCTAAGCTTCTACCCATAATTACAATGTCAGCTGCATTGAACAATGGCAATTGATCTTCGGTAACTACGGTCTGGAATACCTCGGTTACATTGTATCCGCCATGATCTTTAATGCCCGCTACAACGGTAGAATCCCAGTTGTTGTTATTGGTACGTACAAAAATCAGTTCTTTGTTTACACCGGCATAGAAAATATCGTACCAGATACGGGTTCCCATATCTAATTCAATACGTGCAGAATTGCTTGAGGCAACTCTAGGTGTAACTTTGAAATAGAACATCATGTCATCGTCGGTTTTATCTGCAGGCGCAGACACCACGATTTCCTGCTTCGACCATTTTCCGGTTCCCGGATCTTGTACGGCAGGTTTTAAGGTATATTCAACAGGAACGGTGTAATTACCGCTTCCATCGTTGGCCATTAATGCACCTGATTCTAAGAAGGTAAGAGGCTTGAAAGTATCAAAACCCTGACCGTTAAAGTACAGGTTATCAACGATTTTTAATTCACCCCAGCGCCCCGTGGTTTTAATCGGAATTTCCATGGTAGTTTCCACACCGCTAAATCCGGTTAAAGGAGCTGATTCATTGTTGCCAATTTGATTTTCGGCTACATCAGGAGCCACCCAAATTGGAGGAACCAGTTTAGCTGCAATGTTATCAATCACGATCATCGGATCTCTTACATCGTCAGCAATTGCAGTTCCTGAACCAGTTGTTTTCAGGTACACATAAATGTTTTGATTGGTAAAATCGGAAACGTTTAATCCGGTGGCAGCTGCCAACGATACGTTTTTCACACCGCTTCCGGTAACGTAATAGTCAGCAACAGTAGCTGCTGCATCTCCTCCGTCGCTCCCCAGATAAACAGACAATTCGTAAGATGCTGTTGCACCCCCTAAATTAGTACCGGCATCGTAGGTTAAAATGTCGAAAGTAATGTCTTCAGCCACTTCGTATCCGCCTAAACGCAAATAAAAAGCCAATTCTACTTTTTTGTATTTCCCAGGAGAAACACCAAAAGCGGCATCTCCCTCGGCTACGTCAAACAGACCTGTTGAAGGGTTGGTGGTTAACACAGAGGTTGATCCATTGGCAACCTCTCCCATCAACATAGAATCCAACGCAGCTAAAGAGGCAAAATGCATAATATTCGCACCACTGTTGTAGCGCGGCATATTGTAGCGGTTGCCATTCGAAATTAAAGAATCTGCGTCATCAGCAACGGTTCTTCCGTATACGTTAGCCTGGTAACCGTTCCGGTTTCTGAACGATTTTTTGTCAAGCGTATAGGTACCGTCACCATTGGGTGTAGCCGTAGAAACGGCCTGCGTGGTATTAAAATGGGAAATCCAGCTCTTGGCCCCATTTTCGTCGACTGTTACCTCCGACCCGTTCTGGGCATTGGTCTCAATCCTAAATTGTGCCCCTGCCTGACCTGCCACCAAAAGGAAGCATGCCAACATGAGCATTTTAAAAGAAAAATTCCTCATAATAATTAGTTTTAATGATAACAAAAAATTGATTTCTGGTTAGTTAAAGCTTTTCTCTGTACTTCTCTCACATAAATAAAATTTGGGTTTTAAAATTTAACACTATACTAGTTCTCACATTTTGTAAATCGTTAGGCCGAACCTCGCTTCATCAGCTCGGTGTTCAGCGCCATTTGTATGCAGGAACGCTCAGGGTCCTGTATGCGTTGAATGAGCAGTTCTACCGCCCTTTTCCCAATTTCGTACGCCGGCTGACGTACTGCCGACAGGGAGGGGTTCAGTGAATTTGCCCAGTACATATCATCAAAACCGAGAATGGCTACATCCTCAGGTATTCTTAACTTCATGGCATTAATGGTTTCGAGGGCACCAAGGGTAATCAGGTTGTTTCCGGTAAAAATTGCATCGGGTGGATTTTCCATTTCCAGCAATTCCCGGCAAAGCACTACCCCACTGTGGTGTTTGGAGTTACCAAATTTCACCAAACGGTTGTCAAACGGAATTTGGTTGGCTGCCAGCGCATCGCGGTAGCCTTTTTCGCGCAGCAGGCTGGAGGGAATTCCAGGCATACCTGAGATATAGGCAATGCGCCGATACCCGGATTTTGCCAGGTAATCCACCGCATTAAATGCCCCCGCCGCATTATCCACCAAAACCACATCCACATCAATGCCCGACAGTCCGCGATCCACACAAACCACGGGCAGGCCGTCGGTAACCATTTTTTTCAACAACACATCATCTTCGTGCGCAGGCGCTGCAATTAATCCGTCAATCGATTCGGACTGCAGAATTTCCAGGTAGAACTTTTCCTTTCGTTCATCCTGGCCATAATTACACATGATAATGGCTGAATTATTTTTGTATGCCAACTCTTCAATCCCTCTCAAAACATCCACATAAAATGGATTTTCTATATCAGGAACCAGCACCCCAAACAGGTTACTGGAAACCCCTTTTGACCGCAGCCGCTTTGCAACACGACTGGGCTGGTACTTTAATTCTTTAATTGCCTTAAGTATTTTTACACGCGTGGCCTCATTCACGTTACCGTTATTATTTAACACGCGCGATACTGTTGCAATGGATACCCCTGCTAACCGGGCAACCTCATTCATACTACCCATTTACTTTTTCTTTGATGTCAATCAAACTCAAGCCTCTTCAATTACAGCAACGCAATGTAAACGATTTCACGTTAAAATGAAAATATTTTTGTTAATTTTTTTATATTATTTGCACATTATTTAAAATATAAAAAAGCTTCATTACATATAGTTTATAAACGGGATTTGAAGCTAACATTAACCTTGCAAAACCTTTAATTTCCCACTGACCAAAAGTACCGCATTTGGAGGACGAACATTATTTATGGTAACGTTTACATTGTATCGTTTTTCTTTGTACTTTTGTGGTCATTTTTTATGGAAGATGATTGCATTGCGTATTCACCAACAGTAATTTTTATGCCGGTGCCATCTTTAACATTCCGTTATACTGTACCTCACCACATTGTGAAAAACGGAAAACAAATTGGAAACTATGAAGAGAATTCATCCGATTGCATTACTATTTTCAGGGTTTCTCATGCTCTTAATGGCATGTACCCGCCACCCCAATGAAACTCCCCGCGTTTCGCCTTACGAAGAACAGCTTTCGTACGAAACATTTGTTCAGCCCGATGCGGCCTATCGCTCCTTTCCGTTTTATTCGATCAACGACTCTTTAACCGAGGAGGAAATTACCTGGCAAATCCATGACTTTAAACAAGCGGGTTTTGGTGGATTTTACCTGCATAGCCGACTGGGGTTGATCACTGAATTTTTAGGCAACGATTGGTGGAAAATTATGGAAGCAGCGGTAATTGCGGCGCAGGACTCCGGTTTGCAGGCCATGTTTTACGACGAAGATAAATGGCCCAGCGGGTATGCAGGAGGCATTGTTCCCCGAATGAACGAAACTTACCGGGCAAAATGCCTTGCCCGACTGGATCGAGCTACCCCGCTTCCCATTGGCTCGGAGATTCTGGCACAAGACAGTACGCACACCTACATTCTTTACACCACGCAGTTTGGCTACGATATTTTTAACGGCACCTGCTATGTAGATTTGTTTAACCCCGAAGTGGTACAAAAATTTATTGAGGTATCCTACCAACCCTATGTTGACAAATACGGTGGGATGATTGAGAACTACACATTTGCCATCTTTTCGGATGAGCCCCACATCCACGCACGTTATTTCGACCGACGTACGCCTCATCAGGGAGTGCTCTCCTATTCTCCCTGGCTCGAAAAAAAGTTTGAGCAATTGTATGGATATTCCCTGCGCACCAGGTTGCCTCTTTTATTTGAGGAAAAATGCAATTGGCGTGAAGTGCGTATGCACTATTACC
>JAUIMD010000307.1 GCA_030433225.1 Bacteroidia bacterium | reverse complement strand
CCTGGAGATTTTTAAGTTATTAACAGGCCTACCTGTATATGATGACCAGGCTAACTATTTGAGGAAGCGTTATTATCAAAGCATGTTTTAATTTGAGACCTGTAAGATTTTTCTGAAATCCGGCAACGGAAGGTTTGCCCATTAATCAACAGCAATACCTGCTAATTACTACACCCAAATACAAAAAATGGCACGCTTAAGTGCCATTTTTTGTTGGATGAAACCATAACTCCGTTTACATTTTTATCAGTTTGGTTTTGGTAACAATTGTATCGTGTTGGTTTGTGGTGGTCAGAAAATATATCACAGAATCAAAATGACGGATATCAAGGCTTTGCTGGAAATTCCCTTTTCCCCGCTGGGTTTATTTACCCACAGTAAATGACAAAACAGCAATTGTATGGTCCTATAAATTGTTTTACATCATGCTTTTAAATTGGATTTTTTAAAATAAAAATCATATAACGTTTAGAGGATATGTACTTTTGTTTGCTTTGTTTTTTATACCTTACCACCTGTTGGTGTAGTACGCATTAGTTGGGGAGGATAAAATGGCGGAACACCGGAAACGGAACAATTTGGGACAGCCGGTGTTTCCTAAAAATACGAACTTAAACAGCACACCTAAAACAATATGAATTCAAACAAACCACCTTTACGTACGTTTCCGGTCATTTTAATGGTACTTGCTTTTCTGCCTTTTCAACTGCTGCGGGCACAAGGCATTTCTGTTGTAAAAAGCAACGACATTGTGGTGAGTAAAACCGGCGATGATGCAAATTCTGGTACCCTTTCGGCCCCTTTTTTAACGCTTCAAAAAGCTTTGGATAGTTGGAGCCCGGGAAAACGGATATTTATTAGGGAAGGGAAGTACAACGAAAGTGTACGTGTTATGAAATCGGGCCGGGCCGGTGATACGCTGGTGGTATGTAATTATCCCGGAGAAACGGCTACAATTACCGGTGAATATCACATAAACAAGTGGAAGAGTAGCACTAATAACCTGCACCGTACGGCCTCCGTTATTCGTGTGCCAACGCTAAATGTGGTGGTGCTGGATCATGAATTAAGGGCCATGGGACGGTATCCGAACAAGGGGTACTTAACCATTGACAGCCACGTAGCATCCAGCGGGTTTAGCAGCGCAAACCTCGAGGGTGGATTGAATTGGACCGGTGCCGAAGCTGTGGCGAGAAAACGTCGGTGGATTCTGGCGCGCATGAAAATCTACAGCCAGTCGGGTGCAAACGTAAAAACGCTTGGGTCAAAAACATTCGATTACCGGGACAGGTACGGTTTTTTCATTCAGGATGATATCCGTACGCTGGACCTGCCTTACGAATGGTATCATCACAAGGGCGAGCGAGCATTATCGGTTGTAGGCAGCGGGACTATTCCCAAGGCGAGCGTGGCCAACCGTGAGGTGCTTATGCACATCAGTAACGGTGCGTTTATAACCGTTAAGGGCATCCATTTTGAATTTGCCAATACAGCGGCTGTTATAATTCAGGAGTCTGCTGATATAACCCTGGATTCCTGCTTTTTCGCGTATTGTTATGAGGGCGTTCGTGGCCAGAATTACGAAAAAAATGGAATAGACACCCTGGTATCCCGCAACCTTACCATAAAAAACTCGCGGTTTTCCAACATCCTAAACAACGGAGTGTGGACAAACACTGAATTTTACAAGGTGCAAATATTGGCAAATACTTTTGACAGCATTGGCGTGCTGCCGGGTATGGGGGGAAGCGAAGACGGTTCCTACAACGGAATTCGACAGCAAGGAGGAAGTGCCTACATTGCTTTTAATCGTTTTAACCATATCGGTTACCAGCCCATTACATTTAACGGGCATGGCAGTGAGGTGGCTTATAATGTAATGGATTCGTTTTGTTTTGTGAAAGACGACGGTGGAGGCATATATACGGCCAATGCTTTTTTCAATCGTAAAATTCACCACAATATAATTGGTAATGGCATAGGTGCCGGAGAAGGCACAGGGCCTAAAACAAGGCCGTGGCATGTAGTTGGAGCTGCAGAGGGGATTTACCTGGATAATGGTTCGCAGCATGTGCAGGTGTGGGACAATACCGTGTACAATGTGGCTAACCACACTTTGTTGGTACATAACAACACGGGCGGAAATTCGATCTGTAACAACCTGTTTTATTCGTGCAATGCGTACGATGCAAGCGTGGCTTTTGTGGCGAATGAAACGCATGTGAAGCAAAGTGGGAATGTTTTTGCAGGGAACCGGGTGGTGGTTTTGGGAGAAGGTCAACATGCGTTGTATCTCGAAGCACATGCAAACGGGGTAGAAGCGATTGGCCGGTTTGATAAAAATGTGTATGCAAAACCAGCAACTATCCATAGTAAAGTGGTAAAGTGGAAAGGCACTGCTGCACCCCAAAGTGTTAAGGGAGACTTATCTCAATGGCAGGCGTTTAGCCAACAGGATAAAAATTCGGTGCAGCGATCCATCCCTGTAAACGGTAAGGATGCCGTACTGCTGCAATTTAACCCATCGATGGATACGGTTTATTACGTAGTTACAAAACAGGCAGAGGATTTGTATGGAAATAAGGTGAAACCGAACGATCGCATTCCCATATTCCCGTATCAATCCATTTTGTATGTGTTTACCCCCTGATGTATGGGTGCGCGCGGTGGCAGGCAAGGGGCAATTGGGTTACCGGCAATTGGGCGTTTTTTTATAATACACCTTTTTTATCAATGCTTTCACATCTCTCTTCAGGGCTTCTCCCAGCCGGATATCGGTTTTAGAAAACTTTTTTTCCAGATAAATGAGGGTCTCCGTTTCCTTATCCATAAGTAGTATGTGGCTTCGTATATAATTGTCAATTATAGGGTTTATGTACAGGGTTTGATGGGATAAAGAATTCTTGAAGGAGTGATGTTCGGCCTCCACCGTGAGCAGCAAAATGTACCGGGCCGGAATGGCAGAAATTTCACGGGACCATTCAGAGGGTAAAGCTACAGGACATTCCACCCCGTCCCATTTTTGAACATAAGGCTGGGCGTGGAGTGTTTGTTGGGTGGAATCGCCATGCAGCACCACGTACCGGTTCGAGAGCGTTTTGGTAAGTTCGGCAAATGCATCCGGTTCCAGTTCAGTTTCCAGGGTGGTATTCCGTTCTAAAACCTGCTTCCCATGCACTACCTGAATGTGTACATCCACCGGTAAAATAAATAAGGTGTCCGTTTGCAGGTTTCGTTTGGCTAGTGCCTCCGCACAAATAAATGTGCAAGCCACCATTATCAGGAGCAAATATTTGTTTTGCATCAGGTGGGTGTTCAAAGTGTGACTAAAACTGACGTAAGCTACACGGCATGTATTGTTCAAGGTTCCCATTGTATCCTATTTTATTCCACCAAAGGCACCAAAACACATGTTTTTATGCAAAATTTCAACTTTGCTAAACCCTGCTTTTTTCATAAGATCTAATTGATAATTCATCGATCGGGGCGAATCCTCCATTTCAACATAGGCGAGAACCTGTTGCCGGTATTCGGGACCGTTAACCGATTCCAGGTAATCTCCGTAACGCTCCCAAATATAGGCTTGTAAGGCCTCCGTATCCTGACGTATTAAATCTGAAATCATTAAGCAGCCACCGGGCTTAAGGAGCTTAAAAAGTTTGGTAAAGGTTGTTTCCCAGTCCTTATCGTCGCGCAAATGGTGCAGCACGGCACCGGCTAAAATAATGTCAAAATGGTTTTCGGGAAGTGCAACGTGTCGGATATCCCCCTGCACAACATGCACCGTACCTTTGGTGGCGGCCGAAACCCTTTCCTCTGCCTTTTGCAACATAGGTGCGCTTAAATCCACCAAAGTACACTGAAGCGGATTTATTTTTGTCAGCATTTTAAGGGTGTAATTGC
>JAUIMD010000306.1 GCA_030433225.1 Bacteroidia bacterium | reverse complement strand
AGTAAATATCGGTGAGGGAAGTTACCCACATTCTTCCGTATTTATCCACCTTAAGGTTATCCACCCGGTTGGAGTGTGCCACATTGTTATAGCCGGAAGAAAGTACCTTGTGGTTTTCAAATTCATATCCGTCAAACTTCACCAGCCCATCAAACGTGGCCAGCCAAAGCGCGCCATTTTTGTCCTGCACTATATCTTTAATGGTGGATTGGCGCAATCCGTCATTTACCGCATAATGCCTGAAATGGTTGATTTCATTGGCACGTATCCCGGTAAGGCTAAACACAAAAAGCGTCAGTAATGCATAATATTTCCGATGTGAAATCATGTGTAGTATCCCTCTCGAATTCGAAATCTTTCAAATGTAAAGAAAATTTAAACCCTGTAGGTTGGCACGAATGGATTAGATGATATGCCCCCGCTTTTTGGTATTATGACCACCCTGAAAGATGCACCACAGGCCAATATTTAGGGCATGTTTGCGTAATTTCGCACCTTTGCGCCAACATCGCAGCTTTTCCTCCTTTCCAATTCCTAAATTTTGGGTGGAAAGGGGAGGCGTTTTCTATTTTTATCAGGGAATTAAGCCGGATGAATGTGCATAAATCCACAATACTATGAAGAAAAAATACACCTTATTTTTAATTTGCTTTTTAGCACTGAACCTGGCCTCGTCGCTGGCGGCTGGCTCTACCCGGGTGGTAGTGGCACAGGACGGATCGGGCGATTTTACCAGCATACAGGAAGCCATTAATACTTGCCGGGCATTTCAAACCGAAGAAAAAGTAATTTATATAAAGGAGGGGATTTATCGCGAAAAAATCCTGATCGATTCCTTTTTTACGCACCTGCACCTGATTGGGGAAAGCCGCGAAAATACCATCATTACCTTTGGCGACCATGCCAATATGGAAGGAATCGGGACGTTTAACAGCTACACCCTTAAGGTGATGGGCGATTTTACTACCCTCGAAAACCTCACCATACGTAACGATGCCGGCCCGGTAGGACAAGCCGTGGCCTTGCATGTGGAAGGGGATGGTATAAGGGTGAAAAACTGCAACCTGGAGGGCGATCAGGACACCCTGTACACAGGCGGACAAAAAAGTCGGCAATACTATACACACTGCTATATTAGCGGAACTACGGATTTTATTTTTGGTGCCGCCACTGCCGTGTTCGATTATTGCACCCTGCACAGCAAAAAGAATTCGTACATCACAGCGGCCAGTACCCCACAGCACAATAAATTTGGCTATGTTTTCAGGTATTGCAGCCTAACTGCCGAGCCAGATGTTGATAAAGTTTATCTGGGAAGACCCTGGAGAGATTATGCTCAAGTGGTTTTTATCCAATGTGATATGGGTGCACACATCCGCCCTGAAGGGTGGCATAACTGGGGCAAACCTGAGCGGGAGAAAACAACTTTTTATGCCGAGTACAATAGCCAGGGGGAGGGAGGCCAACCTGCAGGTCGCGTGAGCTGGTCGCACCAAATCTCAAAAAAACAGGCTAAAAAATATACTATGGATCGTATCTTTGCATTTCGCAGCGAATGGAAGGTGGTACCTGCCACCGCAGACAACTAAATAAAAATGAACACAACAGGAATGAAGAAACTACTTTTATTAAGCACAATTCTACTGGTTGCCTTTGGCGTAAACGCCAAAACGTATAACATGGCAGTGCTGGGCGCCGATACCGAAGGAAACGATAAGTGCACACAACTAATTAAGGAAACGGTACAAAAAGCCGCGGCAGATGGGGGGGGCACTTTATTTTTTCCGGCCGGAACCTACCTCACCGGTCCCATACAGTTGCAAAGCAACCTTACCATACACCTGGAAGCCGGCGCGGTGTTGAGCTTTTCCACCGATTTCGATGACTATCTCCCTTATGTTAATGTGCGCTACGAGGGCATTTTTATGCAAACTTTTCAACCCTTATTTTATGCGGTGGATGCCGAAAATATTGCCATTACCGGGGAAGGAACCATCGAAGGAAACGGCAAGGCCTGGTGGACAGCCATTATGGATGTAATGATTGACGTACGCGCTAACGGAGGCGTTTCGAAGCCTAATAAATACCAGCAAATGTGGGTGGAACAAAACCCCGGCCTGGTGGACAGTAAATACGGTAAGAATCAGTTTTTTCGTCCGCCATTCATACAGTTTATCGAATGTAAAAACATTGCCATAAAGGACATTACCATTCAAAATTCACCCTTCTGGACCATCAATCCCGTGGGGTGCGACGATGTGTTGGTGAGCGGCGTTACCATCAAAAATCCGGACGACGGATACAATACCGATGGCGTTAATCCATCATCGTGCAGCAATGTGCGTATTTCCGATTGTTTTATAAGCGTAGGCGATGACTGTATTACCATTAAATCGGGTCGCGATGCTTACGGCCGTGAGTATGGCAAGCCCTGCGAAAACATTACCGTTACCAACTGTGTAATGCTGGCAGGCCATGGCGGTGTGGTAATTGGCAGCGAAATGTCGGGCGGGGTAAAAAACGTAACCATTTCTAACTGTGTTTTTGATGGAACCGACAACGGCATTCGGCTGAAATCGGCTCGCGGAAGGGGAGGCGTGGTAGAAAATATCCAGGTTTCCAACATTGTAATGCGCGATATAAAAAAGACCGGTTTTATTTTTAACCTGTTTTACGACAAGGGAACTAAGGTGGAGCCTGTTACCGAGCGAACCCCAATTTTCAGAAACATCCACATCAGCAACGTTACCGGGGTAAATATGAAGCAGGCAGGTGCCTTAACCGGAATTGAAGAAATGCCCGTGGAGGAAATTTCATTCAGCAATGTACGCATGAAAGCCGACAAAGGCTTTATTGCTCAAACGGGTGCCAACCTGCATTTTACCAATGTGGATATTTCCACCAAAGAGGGGCCAGGCTTTGTATTTTGGGATTGCCACGGCGTTGTGCTGAACGATGTGCGCTCCGGTGATCCTCTGGCAGAGGTCCCTGTTGTGGACTTACAGAACTCATCCCGTGTATTTATTACCAATTGTTACCCCATGGTTTCCACCCCGGTGTTTTTTAAACAGCATAATAGTGAGGTAACATGGGGAAATAATGCGTTTACGAATGTGGTAAATCCACCCAAAATAAAGAAGAAATAAACAGATTCTGATGAAAAAAATCCTGAAGAAAAATGCAGCTTTAGTAGGTCTGCTGGTGCTGCAAAGTATGCTTTTTAGCGCCGGTTTGGCAAAATCCAAAGTGTTTGTAATTGGCGATAGCACAGCCTCGTTGTACGGTACCGGCGATTTTCCACGTACCGGATGGGCACAGGTGCTGCAGCCCTTTTTTAATGCCGACAGCATTACGGTGGATGACCGGGCGGTGTCGGGGAGAAGTTCCAAAAGTTTTTACGATGAAGGCAAGTGGACAGCCGTTTACAATGCCCTGAATGCAGGAGATTTTGTCATCATTCAGTTTGCCCACAACGATAGCAAAACCAACGATGCCACCCGCTACACCGATCCGCAAACCACGTATAAAGATCACCTGAACATCTTTATTTCGGGGGCAGTGGAGAAGGGGGCACACCCCATCCTGGTATCTTCCATTCCCCGTAATTACTGGCAAAAATCGAGAAATGGCGATTATGTGAAACAGTCGCACGATGCTTACACAAAAGCGATGAAGGAAGTGGCAACAGAGAAGAACCTTCCGTTTGTGGACATGGAGTTAAGTGCGCGAAACTTTTTAACCGCCAAAGGAGAAGAAATAGATAAAGTGATAGGACTTGAATCGGGTGGCGACGACTACCTGACCAAACCCTTTAGCCTGCGTGAACTGTTGGCCCGGGTTAAGGCTGTGCTGCGCCGCACCGAAATGCAAAACCAATCTGCCACAAACCATGAAATGCAGGTTG